>NZ_JBXXZH010000221.1:0-15868 GCF_059640475.1 Calothrix sp. CBUCES-K 9914 | reverse complement strand
CCTTTACTTTGGCAGTCGAATAATTCGTAAAGGTCCAAATCTTAATTTGCCAATACCGGGTATCGAATCACAACCTGCGCTCGACACAACACCCGCAGAATTTGTACCCGATGAACGTCCAATAGAAGCACAGCAGTGACGCTATAACAATTCTTAAACGAAGTGATCGCATCTAATAGCGTCACGCACAGGAACGAGTTAGGAGTTAACAAACATGGAAACGCTTAAATACTTTCTACCGCAAGTCTGGTTTGGAATATTAGCCTTATTTTTATTCCTCTACGTTATGCTAGACGGATTTGATCTAGGAGTAGGAATACTCTCACTTACAGCTTCTGATGAAGAGCGACGTGGTATTTTAATGACCAGCTTGAGTAATATCTGGGATGCCAACGAAACTTGGCTCGTATTAATGGGAGGTAGTTTGTTCGGCGCCTTTCCACTTGCCTACGCGACAATATTGAACGCGCTGTATATACCAGTGAGCATGATGCTGTTTGGGTTTATTTTTCGTGCAGTAGCATTTGAGTTTCGCGAACACGCAAATCGAAAATTATTTTGGAACGTCGCTTTTGGCACCGGAAGTTTTTTAGCTGCGCTTGGACAGGGATTTGCATTAGGTGCTGTTCTTGAGGGTATTGTAGTTGATGAGGCAGGTCACTTTACTGGAACTACTCTGGATTTTTTGAGTTGGCAATCTGTGTTAGTCGCTTTGACTTTGATTCAAGGTTACGTCTTAATTGGGTCAACTTATCTGATTTGGAAAACTGAAGGTGAGTTACAGGACAACCATTACAAAACAGCTAAAATTGCCGCCTACACTACTCTAATTGGAGCCATATTTATTACAATCTCCACACCAGTATTTTATCAAAGCGCGCGTACAAAATTATTCGAGGCGCCGCTAGTGTATGTTTTCGCGATAATTCCTGTACTAGGAGTTTGGTTAATATGGCAACTACTTGGCAGCTTAGAGAAAAAACAAGATAAGGCGCCATTCATATGGACGATACTAATTTTCGTTTTGACATTCATTGGGTTAGCTTTAGTTGTTTTTCCATATATCATTCCGACTCAAATCACAATATATCAAGCTGCCGCAGACCCTAGCGCACTGGTGTTTATGCTGATTTTTATTGGCTTTCTCATTCCAATCATGTTATTCTACAACATCTATCAATACGTAGTATTCAGAGGCAAAGTCACAAGCCACCAATACGGTGAGTAGGGTGTGTGACGCTACCCACAACCGTCAAACGAAGCGAATAAACCAGTAGCGTCACGCACGATATGTACAAACAAAGTGAGTAGGTTGGGTTCCGCAAAGCCTCTACCCAACCTACAAAACATCTACAAAGAGACACCAGGAATTCTAAGAATACGGCGTTGTGAAGGACTTAAATCAGGGAAATTATCAGCATTATAATAATATCTAGCCCAAGCTGTAGATTGAGGAGAATATTTATAAAATAGTGTTCGACGTTCGTTTTTGCCTTGCCAAGGTACAGTTCCATGAGTCAAAGCTTCAGTAAAAATAATTGCACTCCCAGCTTTTACCGATACAGTTTTTACACACCTATGGGGAGTTGCTAAATTTTCCCATGCTTGGGGGAAAGGATAGTTACTTTTGTGACTACCTGGAACACAACCAAAACCACCATCACCTTGATTTACGTCATTGAGTTCATAAGCAACTGCTGTTAAACCATTATACATTTTGCCATGTTTAAACTCGTAATACTGGCAAGGGTCATGAGGGTTTCCACCACCGTGAAGCAACGAACCAATTGGCCCGACTCCTTGACCAATAATATGAACATAGTCATGGTCTAAGCGAAACTCTCCTAGCAATTCAGAAAGATAAGGAGTAATACGAGGATTATCGATGATATCAAGAAACGGTTTACCCCAACTTAGTAAGCAATCACATCTGTAGTAATTACCGTTTGTGTGTTCTTGCAGGTTCCTTTTGTTGTCTAAAGATGAATTTAATATCGCTATTTGGTCGCTGTTTAAAGCGTTTTCAACAACTATAAATCCTTGCAAGTCAAATAGATAACGCTCTAATTCAGTCATGGATAAAGGGGAAAAGTAAAAGGAGCAAGTTTATTTTACAAGAAACTGGGTTCTGTGTTTAGCCATGCTCGATTAGTACTTGTATTTCGCAACCATTATTTAAAGAAGTTTCAATATTAAACTTACCTCCCAAAGCTTCGGTACGCTCGCGCATACTTTGTAAACCAAAACCTTTTGTATGTTGATTGATATCAAATCCAATACCGTTATCTTGAATCCTTAAATATAATTTTGAAGGATTGCTGATTAAGTCTAACTCAACTTTTGTTGCGTTTGCATATTTACAAATATTTGTTAAAGACTCTTGAATAATCCTATATACTGCAATACTAAGCTCGCTTGAAAGCGGAGTTGTGATATCAATTATATGTTTTGGCTTAACACTGGTTGCTAGTTCGACATCTTCTAAAAGCATCACCACTGCCTGTTGAAGTGATTCTTTTTGCCAAGGGTGTAAGCGTAATGCTGACACTGATTGTCGCACATCTTGCAATGCTTTAGAACCTAACTCTTTCGCACGTACCAGAAAATCTTGTGCTTTGGTTGGATTTGATTGCGAAAGTTTCAAAGCTGTTTCTAATTGTAAATTAAGTGCTGTTAATGAATGTCCTAATGAATCGTGAATTTCCCGCGCGATTCGGTTTCGTTCTTCTAAGGTCGCTTGATGTTCAACTTTGCTAGCATACTGTTTCAACTTTTGATTTGCTGCCGCTAGCTTTTCACGACTTTGCCGCTCTGACACAACTGTATTCATTAGTAATAACACAAAAATCAGTGCTAAAGCAAATAACACGATAAAACTTAACGTAAAAAAGCGAAATTTTTCTTGAGCTACTGGTGATACAGGAAATCTGTTAAACTTACGAAAAATTGTAAATAAAAATAAACTGAAGGATAATGATGTTATAACTAATCGACCCGGTAATTTAAAAATTAAACAACTTCGAGTTACTAAAATCAAATATATGAATGGGAATAAACGTGATGTTCGACCACCAAAAAGTATCGTAATTAAAATCAAACAAACTTCAAAAGCTGTATAAATTATTTTGCTCCATTGATTTTTTTGTGGCAACCACAATCCCATCAAACCAAAAATTATTAAACTGCAAATAGTTAGTTCAGGAAAATCCTGTGAATTTTTTATCCACGGAGTTGGCGCCAGTGAACTAAAGACAGCAATCGTTAAAAGTGCCCACTCCAGATAAAGCAGAAATCGAAACGGATGATTTTTAAACTGAATCGAGTTATTCATCTTGTCCATACCTTCAAGTACAATTAATTACGTATTAAAGATTTAAATAATAACTCTGTGTATCTAAATTAATAACTTATCATTTAAGCGGCAACAAAAGCTAGTTAAATTCGTCACATCCTGATCCATGACCATAGTCATGGTTAAAGTCATGACTTTTTTCAAATATGGCATCTTTACAAAATTATTTATGATGGCAGTATTAAATACGATAACCATAAGAACAACCACATGAAATCCAAATTGCCACTCCTCGTTGGAATTATAACCTTGAGCTTAACCACTATCCCTTTTACTGTTAAAGCTGATACATTCAGAAATCATTCGCAGATTGTAGCTCAGGGAACAGACGCAAAACCCAATCGTGGCAAATTTGCACAAGAATTAGGATTGACGGATGCACAGAAAGCACGGTTAAGCGAGATTCGTAAGAACACACGTGCTGAAATCGAAAAAGTTCTGACTCCTGAACAGCGCACTCAGTGGGAAACCGCAAAACAAAACCGTCAAGCTCGTCGTGGAGGATTTAAAGCTTTGAATCTTAGCGAAGACCAACGCGCCCAAATCAAGACAATTCGGGAATCAGCTAAAACTGAAATGGAAAAAGTATTTACCCCAGAACAGAAACAAAAAATTGAGCAAATGCGTCAAAACAGAAGCTCTTATCGTCAACAACAAAATCGCTAAACTTCCAAACCCGGTTTCTAAGTAAATATCTGGAAACCGGAAGTTTTATTATTAACCATCAAAATTCTGAAAACGCAGCTTAAAATTTTGCGTAATTATTTAAAATTTTCACAATATTGCCGATGTTAGTGGATTTCCCTGACATGTTTTTAAGCAATGGCTTTCTATAATAGTGAAAGCAATAGGAGAAATCTAAGAGGCAGTAAATGAAATTTAAAAGCTTACCAATTTTAGCTGGAGCAATTGCTCTTGGCTTGACAGCAATCCCTTTTACAGGAGCGAGTGCGAAGCCAGCACAGCAAACTGCTCAAAACCAGCCAGCTGTTGCTCCACCACCGCAAATCACACTTACAGCGCAACAACAAGAGCAAGTGAAAAAAATTAACGTTCAAGTTCGCAAGGACATTGAGCGTGTTCTAACACCAAAGCAACGCGAACAACTTCAAAAATCGCTGCAAGCGCGTCGCTCACCACAGCAAATTACTGGCGACTTGAAATTAACACAAGACCAAGGTAGACAGCTACAACAAATTGTTGCTGGTTCGCAAAAGCAAATTTTTGAAACTGTTTTAACACCCCAACAACAGAATCAAATCAAACAATACTACCAAAGTCGCCAAAACTCTGGTGCGAAACCTAGATAGTCTAATTTATACAAATTTACTACTCAAAATCAACCCGTTCATATTTTTGGACGGGTTGATTTTGATTGGAAATCATATTTTTGGGTGAGGAAAGCTGCTATTTTGGTAGATATTTATGACTATGGGTCGAGGTGCCCCACATACAGATAATGTCTAAAGAATTTATTGTTGGTAGTCTTGTTCGAGTTGTTGCATTGCCGCCATATGTTAAAACTGCTGATACAATGCCAATGCTACGCCCTCCCGATATTATTCAGCTTGGTGAGGAAGGTATCGTAATTGACCGCCGTCCAGGTGGATATTGGGGTATACGTTTCACGCGCGGAACTTTTCTTATCGATAGTCAATATATTGAATCAGTTAAGTTATAAGTGCTGAGTGCTGAGTAACAAATTAAACTACTCACCACTTTATTGTAAACTTATATGAAGATGTGATTTTGGTTTGTATAAATGATTTCTCGTCGCCATTTACTGAGTATACTGCTGGTTGGCTGTTTGACTTTCTTGTCTGTGTTTAATTTGGCGCCAGTTGCCCATGCACTAGGTGGTAAATTACCCGAAATCAATAAACCTGCACCCGATTTTACATTACCAACTAACACAGGTAATGGAACGATAGGGCTAGGAGACTTACGTGGGAAGTGGGTAGTACTTTATTTCTATCCAAAAGATTTTACATCGGGATGTACGATTGAAGCGCGTCGATTTCAACAAGACTTGCCCAAGTACACTGCAAAAAATGCTGAAATTATTGGTGTAAGTGCAGATGATATAGACTCACACGCTGAGTTTTGCGACTCGGAAGGTTTAAAATTTTCCTTACTCGCTGATACGACTGGTGCTGTAAGTAAAGCCTACGGTTCATGGATGAGTTTTATATCGATGCGTCACAGTTTTATTATTGACCCTGAAGGAATACTACGTGAAACCTTTGTTAAGGTTAATCCAAATATTCACAGTCAAGAAGTTCTTGCTCGTTTAGAAGAGTTACAAAAAGCTGCTTAATTTTAGATTTTAGATTTTAGATTTTAGATTTTGGATTAAATCTAAAATTCAAAATCTATTCATGTCCCGTTATCCGAAGGATATCCCGAAGGGTAGGGAAAATCCAAAATTCTAATATTCTTCTTTCCGTGCGTTAAAACTAGAATAATGATTCTTTGTAGTTTAAATTCATGGAGATCGAGTCCCAAAACACCGCTCAAACCGCTACGGAAAGTTTGGAATTTGCCGAACCTATACCTCGTAAATCTTTAGAGATACTTCGAGACACTGAAGCTTTACTGCGTCGTCCAACTGTTGCTGCTATCGTTCCTATCTTACCCGCAAATGTTAGCAGGCGCCTTGAAGCTGCAAATACTGTAGCAGATGATACTTTAAATAAGTTAGCAGAAATTGATGTTGAACAAATATCAGACTGGGAACTTCGACCAGCGAGGATTAAGGTTGGTTTAAGTTTCGTCGGCTTTAGCGCACTAATGGTTATAGTTCTACTGTTGTATTTGTATACACTTCACCCAGAGTTAAAACCAATTGAGCAAGTAGCAAGGTATTGGTACGAATATATTTGGTTTGTTAATGTTGGTGTAGCAGGTATGTTTGTATTGGGGCGCGAAGCTATGCGTCCAATCCAAAAACCAAAAAAGAAAAAACGCAAAGTATATACATATAGATAACTCGTACAGACGCTCCGGTTCCTCGCGTCTCTACTCAGCACTCAGCACTTTTAAAAAAGTACATTCCCAAACTAAACGTGGTTGAGCGTAACAAAGCAAATTTTTTCTAGTTTGTTCAAGCTGCTTAATGATATTGGGTTCATATCGCTGTTGCCAGTATGATTGTTGGAGATAGTCAACAAGCCATAATTGAGCTTCAGTATCTAATTCTTTATCGATTTGTTTGGCTAATTCTAAGCAGTCACGTAAGTTTGCGGGTGTTTTGGTAACTGCTTTTAATAAGTCTGAATTAATAGCCTGCATTTTTTGGTAAGATTCTATTGCTTCCCCTGGACTTCCAGCTGCTATATTCATGATTGCTGGATGCTGCAATATTTCTTGATGACCTGTTAAAGTTAATACCTCTGCCATTGCGGATGTTTCGAGGCGATAAAATGGTATTCGCTGACATCGCGATACGATAGTTGGTAGTATGGCATCAACTGATGGCGCCATCAAAATTAACGTTGCTTTTCCTGGTTCTTCAAGAGTTTTGAGTAAAGCGTTTGCGGCAGATTCTGCCATTGTTTCGGCTTGTTCAATTATTACTGCACTTCTAGGCGCCATCATTGGTGGACGACTCAGAAATACAGTAATTTCACGGACTTGCTCCAGACGAATAACGGGTGGCGCCTTGCGTTTAAGTTTTTTTTCCGCTGCTTCAGCAGGGGTCAACCGTTGTCCTTGATATTGGTACGTTGGCTGTACCCAAAGTACATCGGGATGATTACCTTGCTGTAAACGCTTTTGATTTGTTGAGCCATTAGATAAGTTATTGGAAAATAATAACTCGACGAAACAACGTGCCGCTAAACTCCTTCCCACTCCATCGGCGCCTGCAAATAGATATGCTGGAGCAATTCTATTTTTGACAACCGCTTGTGTAAGTAACTTTACTGCCTGCTGTTGTCCGATGAGAGGTGCAAAAAATCCGTCATCTGTCATTGGATAGATTTTTTGATAAGAGATAAATTGTGAAAACGTTCAACGCAAATTTGTTGAATCTGACGTTGTATAGTTTTTTTGTTCTGATTTGCATTGATTCTAGCAATTTTTTCGGGGTATGTGGTAGCGAGAGTTGTATACCCTTGTTGGACACGATGATGAAAGTCCAATTTTTCTTGTTCAATTCTATCAGCTACTTCGCCGCTACTGCGTTTACGTGCGAGTCCAGTTTCAGCGTCCAAGTCAAACCAAAGTACCAAATCTGATTCTAAACCAGCAGTAGCAATTGTATTTAATTGGTTAATCAAATCCATATCTAAAGCACGACCATAACCTTGGTATGCAATAGTCGAATAAATAAAGCGGTCGCACAGTACATATTTTCCCGCTACAATATTTGGTTTTAGTTCTTGCTCCACGTGTTGCGCGCGGTCAGCAGCATATAATAGTAATTCAGTACGGTTAGCAATGGGGTCACTGTTAGCTTCGAGCAGTAATCTTCGTAAATGTACACCTAAGTTAGTTCCCCCAGGTTCGCGGGTAACAACAACAGGAATACCCAAACTTTTCAACCATTCACTCGTCAACAAAATTTGGGTAGTTTTACCACATCCTTCTACCCCCTCAAAAACAATTAATTTACCTTCCATAATTTATTGCACCTAACCTACATACTTTTCAATTGAAAGTTTTCATCAAAATCAGCAAGTGAAGGATAAACAATAGGCAAAGTTTCATTTATATTCAATAATCTTTCCTCATACTCTCTAAAATAACCTTTACGTCGCTCATCATTAACTTGACTGGCACCAAAAGCAATAAAAGGAGGCAAAACATCAAACCCTACAAACCTGAGAATTCCATGATTAATAGGATAAAGAATGCTGTTAATATATCCATTAATACCCACTTCAGTAAACATCGGTAACTTGCCACCAGTAGTGAGTGACAACATTGCCTTTTTGTGTTGGAAAACTCCATTGTCATACCATTTGACACCACCGTAAATTTTTCCTGCGGCAAAGACTCTATCTACCCATCCTTTTAAAATAGGAGGAAGTCCAAACCACCACAGCGGAAACTGGAATATCAAGACATCGCACCAAAAGAGCTTTTCCATTTCAGCTTTAATGTCTTCCGAGAAACCATCAATTTCCGTTGCGTAACGCTCTTCATTTTGCTGTTGAAAGTATTTTGTATCTTTTTGCGAAGTAAAATTACTACGGTCAGATATTGGGTCAAAGTTCATTGCATACAAATCAGAGATAATTACTTCATTACCTGTTTGCTCTAATAAAGCTTTTGCATGTCGAGTTAATGCGCTATTAAAACTTTGTGCTTCTGGATGAGCATGAACTATAAATATTTTCATTTTTTCCACAGCTTTTGTGCAAAGCTACTATTCTATAACATGTATCACTTAATCGCAACCAAAATAATTACTTTCAAGTTAACCCTATTAAATCAACAACATCATTGTGGCGCCCCAATAATTGCTTATATTCGATAATTTTTTCTAATTTTTTAACATTGAGCTTTAAGCCTTCATAAAAAATGATATTAAAGTTAGACAAATCATCATCTAAACGAACATGTGTATCTTGGTGATATATAAAAGCATCTTCGGCTTGATTGATTTCAATATCAACTCCATAAATTACTAGAGTCATCATGAACAAATCAAATTCGTCGTCAACGAGACGCATCAAATCAATCGCTATATATTCGCGAAATAATTCCGCAACTCTTTCGATATCTTTTTGCGCTACCTCAATATCTATATCATGTAGCTCCCATTGCGAACCGTAAAGATTACCCGCTAAACCTCCTGTAATTCGATATGTAATATCATGTTGTTCAAACGTCGGGATAATTAGCTTTAAAGCTTTAATGTGATTTTCGGATATAGCTGGGTTCATATTTCAATACCATATTAAAGTTGCGCTTTTAATCTCGATACTCGCGCGGTGTGTAAACCCAAACACCTGCTTGATGTTTTATTGCCCGTGTTTTGCTTGAACCTACCAACACGAGAGTTCGCATATCGACTTCTTCAGGTAATAATTCTTCCAGCGTCCTAACTGTCACTGACTCACCGACTCTGCCAAGATTACGAGCAAGTATTACAGGAGTTTGGGGTAAACGATATTTTAATAGAATTTCGCGCGCTGATGCTAGTTGCCAAGTGCGCTGTTTTGACGCTGGGTTATAAAAAGCTATTACCATATCAGCTTCCGCAGCAGCAGTAATACGTCGCTCGATAATTGACCAAGGTTTGAGGATATCAGATAAAGAAATAGCACAAAAATCATGCCCAATTGGCGCCCCAATTTTTGCCGCAGCTGCTTGTAAAGCTGATATACCTGGAGCAACTTGAATTTGTACACGCTGCCATTGGGGTAACGGGTTAGAGTCGAGCATCTCAAATACTGCTGCTGCCATCGCGTAAATACCTGGGTCTCCTGATGAGACTACAGCTACAGTACACCCGGATGCTGCTAAATCTAAAGCCATCTTTGCTCGCGCTAATTCTTCACGATTATCAAACTCATGGCGCCTTTGTCCAGAACGTAAGGCGCCAGCTAAATCTAAGTAAAAACTGTAACCAACTAAATCGGTAGCTTGATTGAGTATTTGTTTGACTTCAGGAGACATCCAATGCTCTGAGCCTGGTCCAGTTCCAACTATAAATAACTTTCCTCTCTTGTTTCCGATGTTCTCAGTATCAATTATGGACGAAGAGGAAGCGATAGCAATAGGTAAGGAAATCGATGGTTGCACAAGTAATTTAGCAGATGACCCTGCTGCATAAAGCGCTAGTAACTCAACAATTTTAGCTTGAGACTCTATTTTTTTACCTTGATCCCTGACTATATCGTTTAAATTTAAAAGGCGAAGCGGTACATTTAAAACGCGCGCAATTTCATTAATTGCAGGTTCAGCAGCTT
Source organism: Calothrix sp. CBUCES-K 9914 (assembly GCF_059640475.1). Classification (NCBI taxonomy): domain Bacteria; kingdom Bacillati; phylum Cyanobacteriota; class Cyanophyceae; order Nostocales; family Calotrichaceae; genus Calothrix; species Calothrix sp. CBUCES-K 9914. Next base: position 5,596 of record NZ_JBXXZH010000221.1, on the reverse strand, counting down.
CTTCATCCAGAGCAAATATCCCTGCTACCGATGAGACAGCAAGTCCAGAAGAAGCAAGCAACTGCCGAACCAAAACTACCGCATCTTCTTTATTGACGTTACCAGCAGTACTTATACCGATAGCTAAAGTCGCAGGATGATAAACCAAACAGTCTGGACTGTAATCAGTTTCATATTCCGTCACCCGAATCTCTAAATCTCCATTTGCATCAAAAGGTAGTTTACTATTGACCAACCAATTTAGATTTTCCTTAGTTTTGTCTTCGAGCTTACTTTCCAACTTTACCGTGGCGCCTGCGAGTAAATCCGAGATAAACCCCTTCGCATTTTCTGGATTTGCCAAATGATATCCTGGTGGGGGAGCTAATAACGCCGTGCGAAAGCGAATATCTCCTGTCGTCGTAATTGCTGGTTTCACCTCAAGCACACCTGCAACAAGTCTAGCCAAATCATTAACACCTTGAAGTCCCCCTAACAAAGGTACAACGGCACTACCATCTTCAGCTACAGCTAAAACTGGCGGTTCCGTGCGTTTGTCTGAGATAATCGGAGCAATCGAGCGAATCAAAATCCCAGCCGCGCAAATCCCAACTATCGGTCTTCCACTAGCGAATAATTCCCGTAGTGTCTCCCCAAAATTAGTAAAACTTACATCTACACCTGTAGTGCGCTCCGCTAAACCATAAATATCAGCATTCGGTAAAGCACTTGCTAGAAGGCGCCCAAGTGAAACACTATTTTGGCTAAGTACAATAATCGCAGCAGTTGGAAGCATTTTTAGCCATAAATCTCAAACCTCTCATTATCTTAGCAGGCAATAAACACACTACTAGTTCATGTCAAAAGTTTTGGTTGGTTGGCAACTGACGTTACAGCATGGTAGGGTGTGTGACGCTACGGGAAATTCCACTCAATATGAAGAGACTTGTAGCGTCACGCACCATCCATCGCTGGTGCGTCAAAGCACATGATTTTCGTTTTATTGAAGACCCTAATAGCTTTGACGCACCCTACTATCAACTCTCTGTTGTTCTCTATGTCTCTGTGGTAAATAAATATACCGTATTTTCTTAGTCACATAAATGTCTATTCATATTGATAGGCGCCAGCCGCACTATATTAAGAGATAATTCGATTTAGTAGGATACATGGATAAGGTTTGTTTGAGGAACAGTAATGACATTTAAGCGATTGATATTAATTATATTAACAGTAGGAACAATCCTGTTATCAGGGTCAGCATTATATGAAAGTCTCCAAGAATCTCAATATCAAAGTCGCTTAGAACTCTATCAAACCGATATAGTTTTGCAGGCAGCAGACTGGAAGCAAGATGGGAAAAATTATCAAGAAGCGCAAAACGCGATTTTAGGCGCCAACCCAACTGAAAGCGCAGCACAACAATACGCAGAAGCACGCTCCAGTGCCAAGAAAGCTATAGAAAAAACAAAACAGCGCATTGAAAAGTTGAGTCAACAAAGCACTCAATCAAGCCTAGTAGATAATAAAAGCCAGGTAAACTTAAAACTTTTATTAAAATCCCTTGACGAACAGCAAAAAACGCTAACAGAACTTGAACTGCGTTTGGGAGTCTTACAAGCAGAACTTTCAAAAACCGAGCAAGCACTTAAAACCTGGGAGCAAGTAGAGCAGCGTCAACTAGTCTATCCCGACATGAGTAAAACCGCGCGGGTGTTATCAGGATTATGGGGTAATCCCGTAACTGTGTTGCCCGATGCTCAAGAATTGATTACTAGTCAGCTAAATGGATGGTTTAGAACCCACGCACTATCAAAACTATATAAACTGACTGACCGTACTGATGCACTCAAAACTCTCGAAGCATCACAGCAACAAGAAGCAGAACAAGCTTTACTCAAGTTAACGATTGTTGGTGTAGTTCCAAACTTAGCAGGTTTACTAGGTTTGATTACACTCCTGATTTTGTTAGGTCAACGCTTGCTGAAAGGAAAAGCTTCGATATTAGCAGGGAATAACGAACTAGCTTGGTCAACTCCTTGGGATGTAGAGACAATTGTACAAGTTTTTGTCGGTGGCTTTTTCTTGATGGGACAGCTTGTAGTCCCCCTTGTTTTGTCTTCGTTACCTCTTCCTCGTCCTACTGGTAATATTCGGTTGCAAGCTGTATACGTTTTAGTCAGCTATCTTTTTGTCGCTGCTGGTGCATTATCAGTTTTATATTTCTCTATCAAACGTTTTTTACCGCTCAGTGACGATTGGTTTCGCTTTCGCTTAGGTGGTAAGTGGATATTATGGGGATTAGGTGGCTATTGTGTAGCTATACCCATCGTTTTGTTCGTGTCATTAATCAATCAACAAATTTGGCAAGGTCAAGGTGGAAGTAATCCTTTATTGCAGCTTGCTCTCGAAGCTCAGGACTCTGTTGCGCTAGGTATATTTTTTACAACTGCTGCAATAGCTGCTCCGCTATTCGAGGAATTTTTGTTCCGTGGTTTTTTACTCCCATCTCTTACTCGTTATATGCCTGTGTGGGTATCTATTTTTACTAGCAGCTTTATTTTTGCTGCTGCTCACCTCAGCTTGTCCGAAATTTTACCTTTGACATCTTTGGGGATCATTTTAGGAGTTGTGTACACCCGCTCACGAAATCTTTTGGCGCCAATACTGCTACATAGCCTTTGGAACAGTGGTACACTCCTAACTTTATTCGTTCTTGGCAGCAGTAATCGTCCTTAATTATCCCTCTAGCCCTTGACTAATTCAGGAACTTATGCATTAATATATCTCAACAATAAAAAATAACAGCAAATTATGTATGTGAGTCAAGACCATTGTTAAGTTAATTACTAATCAATCCCGAAAAATACCTTAAATATATCCCTTGGTAGTTAACAATTCATTTACTATAATGGTAGTATCATGTTAGTGCTTCAAAAGTACTGACATACTACTAAATATAATTAGGCTGATATTCCGAACAAGTAAATTAAAAACCTCGATTGCAGTTTTTATACTGGTGATTTAGCGTGGTAAAATCGGTGTATATTTTGTTTTGGACTTCGTTTTAGAATTCCGGAACAATTTTAAAGCTGAGAAAGTCTAAGCTAGTATTCTGGTAGTAGCAAGTGAGAAAAGTCCGGAAATAAAGCTGATAGGTTGTAGAAAGTAATATATAGTAGCAGTTTTGAAGAATTTGAGTTTTGGCTTACTTTTGAGCTAAAAAACTCTGATTCGCACTTAGACAAAGCTGCTACAGTCTGATTTATTTTCAAATTAAATCCTACAAACATAAAAACCTGATAGTTGCAAGCTAGTAGCGTGCGACTAGGTTCCCTATAGATACATAAAGGAGCGTTTTTCATTGTGTTTAGGCGCCCTAAAAACGGCTATCAGTTTTATAGAAGTGTTTCTACTTAATTTAAGTAGGTAGGCACGAAAAAAGTCAACTCGAAGAAAGAAAGCTAGCTGTTTAAGTTTAGCTGTAAGCAAGCAGTGGAAAAAACTGCTCTTCTTTACAGTTATTCAGTAAATGTTGGCTACTAGTTATTCTTACGTTATATTTTTCACCTGCTTACTCGATATTTGTTGATAGCAATTTCCTAGTAAATTCAATCAGTTATTTGGCTGTACTAAGAGCGTAATTTATATTTACGTTCACATAGACTTTATGGTCAAATTTATTAGGATTTTTGTATTGTATTAAAACCAATCAAGCTTTATTTATATTTCTACGGAGCAGCGCAATAAAATGGCAAACCTTACCCCCAGTCACGCTACGAAACAACTCTTATCCGGTTATTGCGGTATTATTTTTGGTGGATTAGGAATCCATAAATTTATTTTGGGTTATTCCGCTGAAGGTTCAATTATGCTGGTTATTTCTATACTTGGTGCAATTTTTGCTTACGGTATACCATTTCTAGTTATGCAGCTTGTTGGATTAGTCGAAGGCATGATTTATTTAAATAAAAGTCACGAAGAATTCGTTGATACATACTTTGCTCAAAAACAAGGTTGGTTCTAGAATTAGCATAAAAGATTTTATTGCAATATTTCTACCATAATTTCAAAAAAGTGCTGTTATTACGGCACTTTTTAAATATTTATACTAATAAATGTATACAAATATGAATAATTATAGTTTCAATAAAAATCATATTTACTATTGTAATATATTTATATTCTTAAAAAACATTATAGCGTTTCCCGTTATAATGAAGTACACAATGGCGGGCAAAGATGCCCACCCACAAAAAATTTACTAATTTTATATGTACCTCAGTTGCAAATAACATTGAGTTGTTGCTCGGTGAAGGTTATATTTTTACTCATGTTGAAGAATTACATGAAATTGCAGGTATTCCTGAAAATTATGTAGTAAAAATTTCACCTCTGATCATGTTTAGCTACAACTATAAAAAAGAAGCGGATTCATCTTGGAGAAGATTAAACGCATATACAACTCATCAACTAATTGCTTGCGGTTTAGATGCGGCTATTGCAGAGAAAATTGTTATTGAAAGAGAACGTAAAGGAGATTACAAATCACTAGTTGAAGTTAAAATGCGTACAGGTTTACCTCTAAATACTTATCGCCATATTGCCTAAAACTTATTAATTTTAACGAGTGCTATAGTAGATACGTTATATTTTAAGTTTCTACTAGCCGGCTTACTTTATGCAAAAACTCAAAAAAAGCAAGTTATTTTTGCTACCATGCTTACTTATCGGATTGGGTTACTTTGGGGCAATATCTAATCTACAAGTAGATGACTTTTGGAAAAGCCAGATTGCTTTGCTTCCATTTCAACTAGGAGCTATTGCCTATTTTACATATCAGCGCAAGAGTCGAAGAATTTAAAGAAAAGTTAATTTGTTTGACAATATGTCAAAGGCGTGGATATGGCTTACGCTCAAATAAGGGATGCTTGTAATGGCGCCTAAATTTGTAGCAAATCCAACAATTTCCATGCAACTTGTCTCAAAGACTGCTTTACCCAAAGAAAATACCCAAATTACCCAACCCCCAAAAAAGATAACCCTCGATGTTGGGGGTATGAAGTGCGCTGGCTGTGTTCGTGCTGTTGAGCGGACTTTAAATCAATATCCAGGGATTGTTAGTAATAGCGTCAACTTAGCTACCTCGGTTGCTGTAGTTGAGTCAAGTGATGGAGTTGATGCGGATGCACTAGCAAAGCATTTGACGGCAGCAGGTTTTCCATCTCAACCGCGTCCCATACGTAACTATCCAAGCGAATCAAATGCACAGTATGAAGATACTGCTTCGATTCAACGTCAAGAAATGCGTTCGCAAGCCAAAAATTTATTTATAGCTGGATTTTTGCTGCTGCTTTCAAGCTTAGGGCATTTTAGTAACATTTTTAATGCACATGTACCAGAGCTAGATAATATTTGGTTTCACTGTGGGTTAGCGACGCTGACGCTGCTTATTCCTGGTCGTCCAATTATATTTGATGGCTGGTTGGGTATTCGTCGAGGGGCGCCTAACATGAATACTCTCATTGCTTTAGGAAGTGTGACAGCCTACACAGCGAGTTTGGTAGCGTTGCTGTTTCCGCTCTGGGGATGGGAATGCTTTTTTGACGAACCAGTT
>NZ_JBXXZH010000220.1:0-9636 GCF_059640475.1 Calothrix sp. CBUCES-K 9914 | reverse complement strand
GTATATTAACTAACGCTAATACTCCGTATAAGTACGCTAATTACCTCACCTGGGTTGGAGCTAGGTAGAAGTGGACTCCAATCTGTTATATTGGCGTATCCTAGCTGATGTAGCACTTTAATTGTGCCTTTAACCGCGCGTTGCGAACCTGTGAGAGTGTGTTTGATTTGTTCACGCTCTGGCGCCGTATTACCTGTAGGTAAAGGTAATTTTTCAAGAGTTTTATCTGTGTCGATGAAAGCTTTAACTTCTGTTGATTGTGCCATGATTTTTTCGTTGGGTTATACAAATTTACTTTGTGCTGGTATCGTCAACTAACTTCATATATCTTAACCTAACTTTACCATTTAGTAACTAAAAAGAAACTAAATTGTTACAAAATGGTGACTAAAAGGTAACTAGAAGCGGTAAACTATTCAAATCAACGTAAATACAACATTACTTATGGTTAGGAAACGTGACAGGAGATTCCCTGTAAATCTGCCTATTATCAAAGAGATACGTTTATCTTTGTGGGGACATACAAGGGGAGTATCAAAAACTCGTATGGCAGAAGCAATATTAATAGAGAAAGTCTCGAATGCAGATAACTGGAATGAGGTTTGTAGGGACTTAAAACAAGAAGCTGCTGTTCGTAAAATTTCTGTAGAAGAGTTAATAAAAGAAGTCTTACAATCTGATGGTTACGAAGAGTCTATAGAATTAGATGGTGTGGACTGGACTTGTTTACTTGATAACGAAGACCCGTTAATACCAGAGGAATTAGAAGAATAATAGCACCGCTCAGAGACCTCAACAGCGAAGCTCGTGGCCCCGAAGGCTTGTTTATGCGACTGTAAATACCTGTTTTCGCTGAATTGTTAAGTTTTGTTACAAATACTTGTAAAATTCCGGATTCATTGTAGATAACGGAATAACTACCAAATTTCAATTCATTCAACTAGTTTCTGAGTAAACTGGTTTTTAAAAACTCCGGGTGCAGAATTTAATATTACTCTTATTGCCTTTAAAGCATTACAGCTTCTTTATCGGCGCCGAATAATTTATCAGGGTATTCGCTTCTAATTTTTCACTGTGCTAAAAATACTTTATTTTCCTCTCAAGGAATATAAAGCAATTTGTCTTGAATAATTATCACTCAAATATCAATGGTTAACAATCGCAATTTATTAAGTTCAGAGAAGACTCAAGAATTTATCCAAGAGTTAGCATTTTCTATGACTGCGACTCCTGGGGACAGGATACATATCCAGATTGGTAAAAATCAAGTTTACACGGGGGTCATTGGGCAAGAACCAGAAATGACTAAGCTTACAACCGCGCGCGCGCAAGTACTGCGAACCGTCATAACTCAACCAGAAGCAAGCTCCAATATCAAACAAAGAATTGTACTAACACACAATGAACAAGAAGTGTTTGTGTTTGAATTTGGGCAAGTAATCTTAAACAAATTAATTTCAGAAAAGGTTGTACCTATGTTGCAAGCAAGTGATACAGTGTCTTTGTTTGAGTCAGATATCAATGATGTAACTAGTAACGTCAAATCTAACTTACCAGAAGATGATAATATACGCGCGGTAACTCTTCAGTTCCTAGAGGAGAAGGAAAGACTTGTACAAATTCAGCGTGAGGAAAACTCTAAAAATTGGCTATGGTATCAAATTGCTAAAATTGAAGATGGACGTAGTGAGTACGCTGGTTCTGTCTCTGTAAACGTAATTCGAGAACTGGCTATTAGTAAGGCGCCTGTCCCAGAAAACCTCATCAGTGAAAGAGATGCTTCAGTTACGCGCGCTTCACAATTTGTAGTGAAAATTGCCTTAAAGGTAATCTCCATTGAAGGTAAAGAAGTTGTTCCAGGTGTTAAAACATCAACACTTATGGGTTACACAATTACTTACAATGAAGCTACAGGAGATTTATCAATAGATAAACCCAATCAAACTTATCTACGTCACGATACAGGTAAGATAGAAAGAAGTTACCGTCCTGATGGTATCCTCAAAGCTAAATATCAGGACATTACCTACAACAAGTTACTAACAAGAGACTTAGGGAACTTTGATTACATCGAATGTAGATTACTGACCTTTGAATGTTTATCAAGTCTAAATGAGATGGTAGAGGTTCACGGTAAACAATGTAAGGCGCCTATTGAAACATGGGCAGGAGGTAAAAAAGAGGATGCTAAGATAGAAAACACACTCGCTAAATCTTTTATTTCCTACAAAGCAAACATTCAAATCATCAAATTAGGAAAACATCTTCAAGTGAGAGATTTAGAAGGTAACTTAATAATGAAAGCTTACGGGGATAAAGTTGAGAAACCAATGACGCGCGCGCAGCTAGAAGACTGGACGGCAAGATATACACGCTTTACAGCAGATAAAGCAGCTTAAACGCGCGGGTGGGTACAGTCGCTATCCACCCCGTGCGCGCGCTCTTTTATCTACGTTCATGCTTCGGGGGCGCCAATTCTTTATATAAAATAAGCTCAAGATAAAATTTAATTTAATTAATACCATGAAAAACTTTCCAGTTTGCTCAATTAATTTAGAATGTCCACAAAAAGTATGTCCTAACCGTAGCAGTTGTGAAGATGCGGCTCTTGCATGGGAACTACCATTTTACCGTAATCAGGATGGCTTATTTGTAAAACCTATTATTTACCGGACAAGATGGGAGAAACAAGCATATAGTTCAATAGTTGGCACTTTACCTTATTGCCCTCTTCCTAGTGGAGATTATTTGCTTATTTGGGATGGGGGAGAGCATGAATATTTAATCAGAGAACGAATTGAAGAATCTTTGAATGAAGCTGGTTGGGCTGCTGCAATTTCCTTACCAACAAATAATATTGGTGTGGAAGATGAAGAATTTGAAGAGATATGTTGACGCGAGCGTTACTGCTTATCAAAAAAACATCATCTCCATCTTGGGCGCCCAAGTCCTCTATAATAAATTGTTATTTCTAGTGGTGCTATTCGGTGTCCTTGTTATGCCAAAATCTAATAATCGTTATCCTGAGAATTGGGCGGAATTATCAAATAATATTAAAGAGTTAGCCAACTGGCAGTGTCAAAAATGCGGTAAAGTTTGCATTAAATCAGGCGATAAAATGCCCGATAACTGGACAAAATCTCAACGTCATGCACATAAATTACAGGTTCACCACTGGGATAGAAACCCAGAGAACAATTCTACTACTAATCTTGCCGTTTTATGCAGTGGGTGTCACCTGTTTTATCACAATAGAAGACGAGGTAATATATCACCTGGACAGTTATCATTACTGGAATTGTAATAACAGTTAGCTAATACCAGATTAACTATTAGTGGCGCCACTGGCTGTTATTTCACCCCAAAAACGGCGCCACTATTTAAAATAGAGGCGCCGTGTAAAATTATCCCAGAAGTGATTGTCGGTTGAAGAGACTATAATTACTTAACAGCAATAGCTTGACCAGCAGTGCTGAAAATTTCTTGTAAGTTAGTAACAGAACCAGTGTAGCTACCACCTGGACCCGCGAAAGTTTGTTGACCAACAGCTAAATTCTTCTGTTTAAAGCTATTAGAAGCATCCGAAGCAAAACCACCAATATCACCTAAGCTAATAGCCAAACCACCAGCTACAGTATCAAGTTCGTCACTAGATAATTCAACTGCGTTAAATTCGTTATTCATTATCTTATCTCCATTAAATATATTGTTAGATTTGAAAGCTTGCAGCACTCGCTGTTCGCTTTCATGTTTTTATAATAGGAATCTCCCTTGAGCTTACACATCACAATAAAGCTTGAATTGTAGCAATACTTTTTATGGGCAAGGCGCCTAATACTAAAGTTGGAGTTGCCCAAGTATGTATTAGGCGCCCCCATTGCAGTCTGTCAAGAAAACGCTATTTTGTTTTTGTTATCGAATCGACACGTCATATCATGTCCGGGAGCGTAACCATAATAAAATCATTGTAGAGACGCGATTAATCGCGTCTCTACGTGACGTGGTAATTATGGGTAATCAACCGGACATGATATCAGGCAGCCCGATCTATCAGTATTCCCCATGCAATCAAAAACACTCTTCGATAAGGCTGCTTTTTCATGGCTGAGTTTTCCACGCCTTATCTGTAATCAGTAGATTCAGCCAGAGTTCGCCATTGTGCCGTTTCTTGCTCGACGTAAGCGTTTTTCTCAGCAATTGCCTTAAGGGTGTCTGTCCCTAAAGGCAACCGCAGAGGAGGAGTATCTGCGTTGACGATCTCAAGGATCGCCTGGGCGAGTTTGGTCGGATCTCCCGGTTGTTGATAGTTCAGTTCAGACGCGTGCACCCTTTATAAAGTATCACCCGGTAAGGTTTGCGGCTTCTAGTAACACCTCCTCAAAGCAGGTAAAATCGATGTAACCGACTAAAGGCGAAAAATATGACTGCCATAGCCAAACCCATCACTTTAGAGGAATTCCTACAATTACCCGAAACCGAACCTGCATCTATTTACATCGGCGGACAAATTTACCAAAAACCAATGCCACAAGGAGAACACAGCTTACTACAAGCCGAACTTTGTGAAACGATTAACCGTATCGCCAAGCCGAAAAAAATTGCTTTGGCTTTACCCGAACTGCGTTGCACATTTGGCGGTGCGGCCATAGTTCCTGATGTTGCAGTATTTCGTTGGGAACGCATACCCCGTACAGAGTCAGGGAGAATTGCCAACCGCTTTGAAAGTCATCCCGATTGGGCAATAGAAATTCTTTCACCTGACCAAAATCAAACCAAAGTTATTCGCAACCTGTTGCACTGTTGTAAAAATGGTACAGAACTAGGGTGGTTACTTCTTCCAGATGAAGCTAGCATTTTTGTTGTACACCCTGACCAACGCATTGAATTACTAGAAGCTCCCGACTTACTTCCCGTTCTCAGTAATATTGATTTGTCACTAACCGTCGAGCAAGTTTTTAGCTGGTTGAATATTTAAGTAAGGATAAGAAATAAGGAAGAAGCCTTCAAACTTTTAACTTCTTCCTTCATTGTTTAATTATTCAGTTATTGGTTGATAAATATGCTGCAAGAAAAAAGAATTGCATGAATTCTTTAAAATCATCCCCGACATCAACCATACCCTCCGGGTGCGTCAGTTCCCTCTCTTACAGAGTTGGGCGGAGAGCAGCGCCCTTCGGGTTACTCTGTCCCCTCTCTTACAAAGTTGGCGGTGTCGGTTTCCGTCCCCGAACTTGCGCGACTCGAGGGGAACCCCCGCACGGCAGTTCTCTTCGCCAAACTCACGAACCTGGCTGCACTCACCGCGTAGCAAATTTTTGATTCAGCTCTGCCACAGTAAAATTCTCCACCCACGAAATCTAAAATTGAGGGCGCCGAGTGCTTTTTTGTAACGCTCGGCAGGAAGCAGCGCGCTTAATAATATGCTTTACAGCTATTATTATCTCCTGACAATTGATACTGAGTGCTAATACTTGCCCCAGGTTTTAGAGGTTGACTAAGAACTAGTTGCCCTTTTGTACTAGTAGGATTACCAGCCCAATAAGCTTGCCAACGTAATGTTGTTCCTGCTGGAATATCTTTTTGAGTACTGTTGGTAATAAAAGGAACTTGTGTAAATTCTTTTACAAATGTCGCTACACAATTAAGCTGAACTTGGCGAGTTACGGTCAATTCCGGAGATATAGAAATAGAATTTGCATATGTAGGAGATAAAGCACTTATTGCTGTAATTACCAATGAGGCGCCGGAAATAGCCAAAGCAAAGCAACGTTTTAACATAATATTATCCATCCAAAATATAATTGTTTATTCCCATATTTCTCACTTTTACGCTTCTTATCCTTATAATGTTTACCTACACAAAACGATTCAAAAGTTCGGTACTGTGCGAAACGTATTGCATAAGCACTTTATAAGTTTGTTAAAAGAAGGAAATTTGGAAATTTGGGCTTCTGTTCACTACTACTTGGACTGGTTGTGTTTTATGCACCCTCGACAACACTGAAGCTCAAAATTTTCTAAATCGTTCCCTTACAAGCATCGTGCTTTCGGCGCCCGTTCTCGATATTCAAACGATACGTATCTATTTTTAAAAATTAGTATCAGCCCGTAAGCCAACGGCGCTGTGCATTATAGACTGGCGCCAGTATACCTTGTTCGACGCTGACTATATTAATTAGGACTTGTGTAATTTTTGCTACAACATATGTGTAAATCTTAAAAGTTCCACCATTGGTGAACATTTTAAGATTTTTATAACAGCGCCAGTTTGTTCATGTTTAAACTATGTAGCGCCAGTTATAGTGTAAGCATAGTTTAAATATAGAGATACGGTTTTAATATGTCAGATTTAACAAATGCTTTGGATATAATTTTTAATTGGTTACAGCAGAACCAATCCTTAGTACTATTCTAAACATGAGAGTTCCGATGTATTGAAATTATCAGGCGCCGTCTATTTATAACTAAGTCGCTCTACTTGTGATTGTTGAGACTTGTTACTCCATATATGTATTTATGAATTCGAGATGCTGTTGGGACACACAATTACATGCCGAATATACTTAGCTCCACTCCAGGCAGTTCGCCAATAATGGTACTCACGCTCGGTTGAGCGATTTTATTGTTGTACAGGATAATACAACTGCTCAGTTTCCTTCCACTCCCAACCATAAGGACGGGGGTCACGGCTCTTGGTATAACTGATAAACTCTTTGGGAGTTAAATTTTGGCGCTCCTTTAAGAGAGTTTTTGCATCCAATCCTAGGCGCCTAGCTAAGTTTTCATGAGTGAATGACCCTAGTTCAAGGGTCGGTTGGTGATGGAGATTGTACGTATTTGAACGACGTGCATTATAGTTACCTCTGTTGTTTGAGATGCCCGCGCGCGTGAGTTGTTCGAGAGCTTGTGTTATTGCGTCCAGCTTACTAGTAAATTTTGATTCGATTTTATCCAGACGTTTTTCTAGCATCTCGACCGATTTGTTACTCGGCGCCAAGTCGATATCGTCGCTGCTATCAAACTCGATAATCACATCCTCTAACGCTTGTAGTAGCGCTATTGTGTGTTCTTCTCTATGTAACCTTGATAGCTCCCTAACTGCGGGTATTAATGCAGTGGGGACTCGAATCATCTCGCTTGGTGATGCTTTTTGGTTGTTCATTTGATATCGGCTTTGATATCTACATGCAAATTGTAAAAGGCGAATGTTGGTTGTAAATCTATACTGAGTGTTAGATATGGCTATAAATAGAGTGATTGTAATATTTCGACACAATCCACAACGTGTATATGGCGCCGAGCTATTGTGAGACAATTTAAGAGCATTAAGACTTTAGAATTGACTTGATTTTAATTTGTTTACCTTCGTTATAAAATGGCGACTAACACAAATTAATGAGACTCAGGCTTAAAGCAATGACTAAAGCTAAAACATTTAACGTTGATGGAAGATTTCAAAATATTTATAAAATATTTATAAAATAATAGAAGGAGTGGCTGAAAGTTTTAATAAAGAACATCTCGATAATCGAATATTTTTAATATCTCAAACAGAACATATTGTTATATATAAAAACCCTAGTCCAATTGATGACTGCTCTTATGAGAATATGTGCTTGACAATAGAGCGTTTATTTTCATATTTAAAAAGTAATTATCTTTCTTATATAGAACTTAACATAAGATTAGAGTTTGCATCGTTAAGCCTTGAAGATATAGAGGCAGTTCAAAAAACATCAAATTGGTTTTGGAGTTCGTTGATAGAAGCATATATTTATAATTACTTGTTCGATTATCCTATCGATTCTTTATTATTTCAGCAAATAGTAAATAGAAAGTTTAAGCCGGATAAAGCAGATTGTTTAAAAATTAAATTCCTTGAAATTTTGCGTCGGCAATGGAATGATTTAAATGATATTGTTAGTTGGTACTTGGCAATAGTGCCTAATCTGAGTTATTGTGAAAAGACTAAAACACAACGATTATTATTTGAAAATACAGAAAACTTTTCAAATAAAGAATGGTCGCTGACTACCGGACGTAATTTAAGTGTGATGCTACCTTTTAAAATTGATGAAGAAATAATTTTAAAATACTATCATATTTTACAAGATTGGCAAGACCTTAAAGATTACTATGCGCTTATTCGATTCATAAGTATCTTAAAATATTCTGACCAAATAGTAAACCACCCAAAAATTTACGTTCCTAACAGAAGTATAAAAATCAAACATAACCATAATTTTACGTTCCAGATACTGTTTTAATTGCATCTCTATTTTTTGAACGGCGCCGTTCGGAAACTTCGCTCCAAAGATAAAACCACATTACAAGCGTGCAGGTTGAATTGTTCTGTGGCAAAAGCGCAGTCCAGTTCGGTGACGATTTGTTTACTGTTGGAAGTCGGCGCCTGGTTACTACCTCAAAAATTTAAAAATGCGCGGATAGTAACTGTATAAACGGGGTTTGCGCTCCTCATAAAAGTGCGGAGTGTGTTTTTTCCCAAAGTCCAATCAATAAGTAGGTAGGGACGAATAAACAAACGCTAGTATGTGAACAGTAGCCCAAAAATTCACCATTGCATTTTTATGACAAAGAAAAAGGGACTATCACTTGCCGAGCATCAAGAGTTAGGCGCCAAACTTCAACGGATACGTTCCGAGTTACGCGACGCTTATTCCCAGTTACAAGCTGCGTATGGTAAATCAAGCCACCCCTGTAAGAAGTTGGATGCGGCTGTATTAAATTTAGATGCAGCTCGTTGCGAACTGGATAATTTTGCACTTGATGAGAATCTCGGTCGTAGTGCAGAAGAAAAGGAAATTGCGCTTACTAGTTATTATGGGAATCCACTTGTTAACCGCGCTAACTCCTAAAAATGCGCTCCTTTTAATTTGGTCTCTCCTTATATATATAGGAGAGGCGCCATTTATTGGGGTACATCTAACCAGGCCGCGTGACATTCCACGGAGCGTAAGTTTTCTGGGAGGGTTTTGTTTGTGAGCAGCACTGTATATTTGTTCTTGTTCACACGCCTCGTAGTTGATTGTGTAGACTTTCACCACTACGCCCTCTTGCCCGTCTTGACAATCTCCGAATGTATGCGGCTTGATTCGTACTCTTGTTACTTTCTCAATAACGCTCGGTCGCACCCCACTTATTGTTGCTGGCACCTCAGTTACCACTCCATTTTGCACCCCTGAATTCCTTGTAGATTGGGCATCGCACTCATCCCACTCCAAGTTGCCTTTTTTAATCGACTTTGGGATTGATGATTCTTTTGGAGTGTTTGCATTGTTGTAAGTCTAGTTATCTAGGAACTGGTTTATTTTTTCATCCATATTTGAGCAGTTGGGGTGAGATGGGTGGAGGTTTTGATTTGATTGGTTTTCTTGGGGTGGCACCTGTGGTGGAATTGGGGTGCTAGGAGTGCTTGTTGGGGTGGGGGTGTTGTTTGTTGAGAATGTATTATTGTTTGGTGGTGTGGGTTTATTAGGACTTTAACTAGCGAAGCTGTCACTAACCGCCATGCGATGCCCCAAAAGCTTCTACAGAAAGCATCATAGAAAAAATTGGCTCTTGCGTACTTAACGTGCTAAATTAACATGATAATGCCAAGAAAGTAAAGCTCTAATT
>NZ_JBXXZH010000219.1:0-15948 GCF_059640475.1 Calothrix sp. CBUCES-K 9914 | reverse complement strand
TCCTCCAAAAACATCCAATGCTTCCCTGCTCCCGATGCCAAAAAGTTGTGTGTACACGGTAGCTTAGTAAGGGGGGGTTGGGGGGATCAAACAACTTTAAGCAAGTTAAATTCTTCTAACGTATCGGCAGTTTCCTTGATTAAATCAAATTCTAAACTAGATTTCTCTGCGATATCCAACAAAGAATTCTCACCATCTGACATATTCAAAACCCACAACATTGCTAACTCGCGCTTTTTGGTATCAGTTTGTCCACCTATGGCGCCGTAAAGTCCCCGTTTACCTAACTGCGGTTCACATTTAGGATTCTGGTTAATATACTTATTATTATTCTCAATGATATTAAGCACAGCTAAAAACTTAGTTAGCGAATCAGCTAAATATTCAGGCTTGACTAAATCTAAGTTATCTGCTGAGGTATGATATTCAGGATAAGTACCATGAGGCGACCTCATAAAACAACCTACAGGTAAATTAAAGCCAGGTGAGCAGTACTGACGTTCATCGTATCCGTAGGGTGAAAATTCTTGAATTACATAATCTTGTCCTGAACGCTGTAAAACGTGAATAGCTGCTTTATCAATGTCAGCATTACCGCGACGACTTTTTTTGTAATGTGATTTGCCAGGGTCGCCAATACAGGTTACTACTAAACCATGTTTTATTTTGTTGACATTTGTCTCGTTTTGTGAGAGCCAAGTTATCGAACCAATAGTGCCTGGAATAAAAACAAACCTGTAGGAGTATTTTAGTTTTAATTGACTAAGGTGCTGTGCTAAGAACGCTGTTAAAGCAATACCTGCTAAATTATCGTTGGCAAGGGAAGGGTGACAAGTGTGGCAGGAAATTAATACTTCTTCTTCGGTTTCACCTTTAATGAAGTATTCACCGTAGGTTAAACTGCCGTCTTCTAAAGTCGAGTCAATACAAACTTCGTATTCTGGGTCTTGCATTTTCATCATTTGATTATGACTCATGCAAAAGCCCCATGTTTCTTTATAATATGAGGTGCGATACGGAACCCAGTCAGGTTTATCAGGGATGGTTATTATCTGTTGCTTTAATTCTTCGAGTTTAATTTTTTGGCAAACGGGGATACTGTAATTGAGTACGTGTAAATTTAACTTCTGAAAATCAATTATCTTTTCGCCTTGAGAATTTTTGATATAAGCGTCTCGAATATTCCATTCTTTCGGAACTGTCCAGTCGAATATTTGAGTGCCAGTTTTTACTTCGTGCATCGAAAGTGGAATATGCTGCTGCACGTTCGTAAGCGTTTTCCGAACACCATCACCTGTAATACTTCGGCATATAGGATATAAATCAGATACTAAGTCATACATTTTATGACTCATAGCTTTTACGTCAACCCCTGCTCCTATCTTTGTAGACACGCTGATTTACCTTACGTAAGTATAATTTACTTTTTCAAATTATATGGCTAAATAATCACGTAAGTTTTTTGTTTATAGAATCTTCAAAATCTGTCTAAGTCAGTGGTCTTAATGAAAGGGTGGAAATCCCAACAAATGACGAATACTTATGTTGGGTTCCGTTCCTCCACCCAACCTACAATTAGTTATTTAGCCCAAGGTATTGCTGCCAAAATATAGTAGATGTCAGTTCCTTGGAAGCATTTTTCCATTTTTTACTTATGGATGACCATTCAATACGACTTTTAGCTGCGACTTTAAGCCACCTAGTTAGAAGAGGTTATCGCAAGAAAGTGTTGTAAAAGGCGCCATTCCTAACTCGCGTCGTCGGCGTAATGCTTCTACTATGAACCCAATTGCAGTTATTGGAGTGGAAGGATTTTGCAAATCGTGAGCGACATCTTCATTTGCTGTATTAAGATTAAAATTCTGATCTAAATGGTAGCCACCTTGAGTAATTGTTAGGGTAACGAGATGGACAGAGGGAGATGTCATTTTCTCAAGCACATAGTCACATTTTTCTCTACCATTAACGATTTCTCTGATAGAACCGATAACGGAAGCTTCTTCACGATTTTTACTGTAGCTAGAGTGTTTGGTCAGTGTTTAACCAAGTTGTTAAGCTTGGCTGTGTTTTATTACTAAAATCTCCTTCAACCTGGTTATACCCTGAAATAGGTTCATAAAGATTGTCTGGAGCATCCTCCTGTTTGGGTGAATTAGTTTTTTGCATTTTAAAGCCAATTGCTGCAAATATTGCATCCATAAACCCAGGTGAAATTTTTTGAGCCAGCAGCATTATGATTTTTGTTACAAATACAAGCTAATCCTGAACGGTGTTCTGTTCTTCATAACCGTGGTTAAAGATACTTTACATATCTCCGGGCAGCAAACTTTCTACTCATTCTTCAGGTAGAAGTTGGTTTTAGGAGAAGCGCTTACTTTATTATGAGGGTGAGGAAAAGATAAACTATGGCTTACTCAGTTTGAAGTGACGTTATGGAACTCTAGTAGGCGCCATGTCAAAAAAGCTGCCAGTGGTATTGGAGAACACAACTACGTGCAATAATTTTTACAAATGTACTAGTTACCAAAAGAGTTAAATTATACAAATTAAATTGATAAAACTATAACTCTTAAGTAAGATTCTTTTGATTTATGTTTTCTTTATTATTTATTGAAAGCCTAAACAAGTAAAAAAGTGTTTATTAAAATAGCTTGTTCAAGATTTGTGAAAATATAAATTTTCATTCTGAGCGCAGGAATAATTTTAAAGATTGTAAGATTTGTAAGATGCTTTAATCCTTTCAGCATGACAGATTAAAGAGCTTTTTTACAAGTTGATTTTTTATGTCAACTTTCTTTCTTTGTGCCTACACTCAAATGATTCCTCAATATAAAATGTTGTGTTTTTTAATATGCTTGATAAACAGGGTGACGACTTTTTAACAGAAGTAACTTCTCTTCCCATTCACGAAATATCGCAAGATGTGGTACTGATGGAGACGGTGCTTCCTGTAACTTCAAAGCTACCTCTAAAAATTTCTAAGTCGGAAATTCGCACAAGTCTCAAAGCCTTAACTGTCGAAAGCATTTTTGCTACTGTTTTTTACAGTATCATTGGTGGCGCCTTGCTGACTAATTTCTTGTTAGAGCAAGGTGCTGATTGTGTGCAAATTGGTCTGCTTGCTTCTATTCCTCAACTGGTGAACCTACTTCAACCGTTGGGAGCATACTTGTTAGAGCGATTTACTAGCTTCCGCTGGTATACTTTAATCATTTTTGCTTCGTCGCGATTAATGTGGCTGACTCTTTTACCACTGATTTGGTTAGTTAGTTCATCTCGAATTACAGGCTGTCAAGTAGTGCAGTTGACGTTAGGAGTTGTCTGGATAACTAATATCATTGAAGCTTTTGGTCGCGCTCCTTGGTCAGGCTGGACAGCTATATTAGTGCCACAACGCTTGCGAGGAAGGTATTTCGGCTTTCGCAACAGTCTTTTAAGCGGTTCAGGTCTTGTTTGTGTGCCATTGTTAGGTTTTACTGTATCAGCTTGGCCTGGTGGAACAGCTCAAGGTTTCGGCGCCGTACTGACATTAGGAATTGTGCTTGGTGTTATCAGTCTGTCAAGCCAATTCTTGATGAAAGATGTCAACCCACAGTTATTAAAAGCGACAGATGGCGATACTTCATCGCAACCGAAGAAAATAGATACCACCGTTTTGAAAGATCGCAATTTTATGAAGTTTGCCTTCTACCTGGCTATATGGTGTTTTGCTGTTAATGTCAGCGCTCCCTTCTTTAACCTCTATATGCTTAATAACTTACATATAGATATTAGTGTAGTCACAATTTATAACGGTTTAGCAGGGGCTGCTAACATGCTGATGCTCCCACTTTGGGGCAAACTAGCCGACCGAATTGGCAACCGTCCGCTCTTATTATTGGTAGGAATTTTGGTGGCAGTCACACCTCTATTGTGGCTCTCAACTCGAAATAATGACATGACTGTATGGGCATTACTACCTTTGTTGCATGTGCTTCATGGTGCAACCTGGGCAGCGATTGATTTATGTACTAACAATCTCATTATGGGAGTGGTGCCGCTACAGCATCAGTCCTCTTATTTTGGGCTTTCGAGCGCCGTTGCTGGCTTGACTGGAGCAGCGGGAATTACTGCTGGCAGCTTTCTTGCAACAGGACTTGGTGCTGGTGGTTTGTTAGTGCTATTTGCTATCTCCGGCGTTTTACGACTAGTTGCACTCCTGCCCTTAATGTTTGCTGAGGAACACCGTTCTGTGTCTCTAGCTCATCTTTTGGAACTTTTGTTTGCTTATATGAAAAAAGCAGAGCCATTGGCAGCACATGATTAACTGATGGTTTAAAATTCCCTGTAGAGACGCGATTGAATCGCGTCTCTACGTGTATTCGTGGTAAAAAAATATATGACTGCACAGGCGAGATGCCCGTGCTACGTTAGCCCCAAAGTCTTCTGCCTGCTTTGCCTTTGAGTTGTTCGTGAGTATCGTATAGCAGGGTGGGAATATCTAAATTTTCTGGACACTTGGGTAAACATTCCCCACATTCAGTACATTTGTCTGCTTTCATACCTGGAAACCAGTGACCAGCATTTTCAAACATACCGTAGCGATATTGTCCGTAATCTGTCATATCATATGCCACGGCTAAATTCCTTAACCGCAATACTTCAGGAATGTGAATATTTTCTGGACATGGTAAACAAGCATAGCATTGACTACATTTGTCGGCGCCTAAACTTGAAGAAAGTTGATTTTCCAAACGCTGCAAAGCGAGTGTCTCTTCTTGCGTAAGTGTACCCACACTATCAGCAATACGCAACGGTTCGATTAATTCGTCTGGGGTTGCAGGGCCTACACTTAATGTTGTAATTCGAGAGTCACTGAGTAAAAAGCGGTAGTTTAATTCTAAGGGTGTAAAAGGATGACAAATATCTTGGAGTTTTTGCGGCGCCGTATATAATTTCCCACCTTTGTCAGCAGGTGAGATAATAAACACGCCCATGTCTTTTGAAAACGCGCGTTCGATAGCTGCTGCGTGACGCTGAAAAAAATAGTAATAATGCAGATTGACAAATTCAAATAAATCTGTATCGATAGCAGCAAGAATTAATTCGAGTGAAGCGTGGGTAGAAAAACCAACATGTCGAACTTTACCATCAGCTTGTGCTTCCTGTACCGCGCGCATACAACCGTCAGTAGCTTTTACCCAGTCGAGGTGTTCCCAAGTATTTAAACCGTGAATTCCCAAACAGTCTACATAATCAACATTTAGGCGTTTCAATGATTCGTTGATGTACCGACGCATCGAAAGTGCATTATCCGTGGGTGGGATTTTGGTGGTGACATAAACCTGGTCGCGAGACACTGACCCAGCAGCAATAGCACCACCGAGAAACTCCTCACTACTACCGTAACCCCTGGCTGTTTCAATATGATTTATTCCCAACTCCACCGCTCTTCTGATAGTCTGCTGCGCGACCTCTGATGAGCTTAAGTAGCGCATAGTCCCTAAAGAAAAAACAGACAGATAGAGATTAGTCTTTCCAAAGCGTCGGTATTGCATTTTTGTAAGTTATGAGTTACGAGTTATGAGTTATGAATTACAAGTTTACTCTCTACTCAGGACTCAGGACTCAGCACTCAGCACTCAGCACTCTTAACTATTACTTCCGAAGCGTTTAATTAAATCTTCAGGTCGGAGGTTAGAGACGAAATCGCGGAAAGCTTGCTGTTCGGCTTCGTCGGCATCGCGGTCTACGGGTATTGATGCATCAGCCACTACCTCCTCCATGACCCAAATGGGGGCATTTGTACGGAGAGCCACCGCAATTGCATCACTCGGACGCGCGTCAATTTCCTTGCGATTTTCCCCTTGTTGCAAGATTAAAGACGCATAAAAAGTGTCTTTTTGCAGCGAATGAATGATAACCTTTTCTAAGCTCATATTCAACGCTTCAATAATATTAACTATTAAATCGTGCGTTAGGGGTCTTGGAGGCTTTTGATTCTCCAGCGGTCCCATGATTGCTCGTGCTTGGTCTTGACCGATATAAATGGGCAAAGCACGACGGTCTGTACTATCCTTGAGAAGTACAATCGGGCTGCGGGTGATGGCATCTAATGCTATACCTGCGACTTTCATTTCAATCATTTGTCAAGCCTCTACAATCCTTTTAGCGCTTTTAGAAGTCTGTAACAAATCATACCTATTTAAAGGAATGATCAAGATGGACGTAAACATAAGCCTTTACTCGCTATAATTGCTTCTATTAAACTCCCTATTTGATGTAAATACCAGAGTAAGTCTAGTTAGTTTAGTTTAAAAATAATCTACTTACCCAAGTATGCCTTGAATTATCTATTTATGTGTTGATAACCCTATACAAAATCGCGTCAGAAATTATACTTAAACAATTGGGCGCAACGCCATATTTACTAGTTTATAACAGTCAAAATGCATAGTAAATCAAGCAAGGTTGGAAAAAGCAGTGTTTACAGGATTAATTCAAGCATTAGGAACGATTATGCCCCTAGGGGGGAATTTTTGGAAGATTTCATTTATCAGCCATTCGTTAGATGTTATTTTACAAGATTTAGCATATGGCGATAGTGTAGCAGTTGATGGGGTCTGTTTGACAGTCGAGAAAATATCAAATGATGGATTTGTGGCAACTGCTTCACCTGAGACGTTACGAAGAACAACTCTGGGTTCTGTGTCAACGCAAACGCGATACGTTAACCTTGAAGCTTCCCTAAAAGTTGGTAGTAAAATTGGTGGTCACTTCGTCATGGGACACGTAGATGGTATAGGGCAGTTGTTAGAGTCCCGACAAACTGCTACTTCCTGGGAAATGACTTTTAAGGTGCCGAGTTCGATCGCTAAGTACATAGTCCCTAAAGGAAGCATTGCCATAAATGGGATTAGTCTAACTGTAGCTGAGTATAACGCTGAAGCGATGCAATTTCAGGTCGCTGTGATTCCGCTTACCTATAAAGATACTAATCTAAGCCAGTTGGCGCCGGGTAGTTTAGTGAATCTCGAAGGTGATATTCTTGGCAAATACGTTGAAAAGTTCTTAATGGACGGCAGAAACTCCCAATATCAAATAGAAAACGCCGACGATATGAGCATTACGTCAGCGTTCCTGATGGAAAATGGATATTTATAAGAGTGCTGAGTGGAAAGTGCTGAGTGCTGAGTAAAGTTAGGAGTTAGGAGTTTCAACTCAGCACTCAGCACTCAGCACTCAGCACTCAGCACTTTTTACTGCTGATTTTGAGGTACTTGTGCGGTTTGTAGGGACTGCATTAACTGTGACATCGCGTACTGTAGATGTACACCTGGGTCTACTGCTACCCAGCCTTCGGGTGTAAGCTGGCGTACTTCAAAGTGTAGGTGTGGACCAGTTGAAGTTCCTGTACTGCCAACTAAACCAATAACTGTACCCTGTTGTACCCATTGACCTGGTTGGACGAAAAGTTGTGACATGTGACCGTAAAGCGTTTGTACGGCGCCGTTGTGGTTGAGAACTGCGGTCAAACCATAACCACCTACAAAGTCAGCAACTTCAACTTGACCTGTAAAAGCGGCAATAACTGGTGTACCCATTGCAGCACCTAAGTCTGTTCCAGAGTGGAATCTCGTTTCCCCTGTTATTGGGTGCGTTCTCCAACCAAATATTGAAGTAATTGACGCGGGTATTGATAGAGGAAATATTAACGCATTTGGATTGTAAGCTATTCCTCCTCCTGAATAAGCAACGCGGGGTAAAGTCGATTCCAATGGAATGTTATACGCGACTTTACTCTCGCGCGGCGCCACATTGGCTGCATTTACAGGTAATGGTAGGGCGCCTCCACTAGGCGGAACAACACCAATTGATGTTCCAGGGAGAGCGAAGTTACTTGGAGAAGGAATAAATCTATTTGGGTGGTATGTATTTTTGTTCGATGATAACGCAATAGAAGGTGCAGATAATTGCGTGCGGGGTACACTGCGAGTTACATCAACTGCATTTATATTATTTACATTGTTTACATTATTAACGCTGCGATTAGTTGTCGCAATTCTGGTACTACGCCAACTAGCTTGATTTTCACTTTTTGGGCTGTCAGTTGAACCATTATTAGTACTGCTATTTGTACTATTATTGACGTTACGCCGAACATTAACTGCATTGGCAACGTTAATATTTTGACTTTTTCTAATCCAGCTTGGTTTACTCGCGCGCTCGGTATTCTCATTGTCACCGTTAGATGCAGTTACACCTCTTCTTAGCGAAGCAGTAACAGGCGCCTTGACACAACCACCACGCACTCCGCTACTTCCTAAAACAGAACTGCAACCGCTGGAACGCTCGGTTAAAACTACTGTGTCAGGCGATTCGTATTTAGCTGTGTTTCCTGTACTATAGTCTGTGGGGTCAATATAAGCGTTGTTATAATCTTTCGGCTTATCTGTATCAGCAGTATTAACTGGTTTAGTACTTCGTGACACTTCAGGCAACTTACTCGGTGTGTTATTTTCGCTTGCTGTTTCAACAGGTTTAGTTATACGTACCGTCGGTGCCTTTTTCCTTTGCGACTCAGCAAGGGGTCTTAACTTTCTAACTACAGAAACTTCTGTTTCTGGCTCGTTTTGGGTTTTTTTCCTCGCTTGACGTAGACGCTGTATCGCTTCTGATGTTTGAGTGGAAGTACGTATTCGTGGCGCCCGTTCTGAGTTTTGTTGAGCGACATTTCTTCTCAACCGTTCACGTAGTCGGTTGCGACGCGATGAAAACTCATTTTGTGTAGAGGATTCTCTTGAGGGGGAAACGTTACGCTCAATTGTAACTTTGGGCGCCGACTCTCTGTTACTTTGCGTATTTTCCGTGGGAACAATATTGTCAATAGCTGATTCTGTCTGAGCAAGCACCAAGCCACTGCTCATTAAACTTAAGCTACTGAGCCAACAAAGGCTTTGGGCGCCTATTGAGCGATGCCAGCGGTTTTTGGAACGGACGTTTTTGCGTTGCGTCATGTGTCTAGAAGGTGAACAAAGGGTGGTTATAGAGGCGACGGGTGGAATTCGTGTGGTGTGCGTTGTAATAAGCTGGAAACCTAGTTCCTCAGTGTGAAGAAAAGTTAATTTAAAATTTATTAAGAAGATTTGCCATAGCCCAAACTGATTGTACCTGGAGTCAGGAACAAATCTGGTGTATCTACCGATTTGGAATCAAAAGTTTCCATGCGAACATGGAGAGACCCCGTGGAAGTAACGCCGACCACAGTACCTGAAACATTTTCCAGATAAACTGCTTCTCCAATATTTGTCAATAAGCTGGTGTATTTAGGCAAGAGTACATCTACTCCATCTTTAATTAGACATTCAATACCGGATTCTATACCAAGCAGAACGTTTGTGGCGAGCATTTCTATATTAAGTATTTGGTTAATGTTTTGCTGTTGCCATGATTCCAGATTGATGCCCGTTGTGGGAACTGGGTTTGACCAGTTGATACCAACACCAATTACAGCTTGGCTAATTTTGCCGTGGCTGATTTTGGTTTCCGTCAAGATACCACCCAGTTTTAATTTATTCAAGACTAAATCGTTAGGCCATTTAATTTCGACAGGGATGTTACTGTTTCGTAATTGTCTCGTAATTCCCCATGCTGTAGCAAATGTTAGCTGATAACTATCGCGCGCTTCTAAATTCACTTTGACTGCCACTGATAAATATAATCCACCTTGAGATGAAACCCACTGGCGCCCCCATTGTCCGCGTCCTGCGGTTTGTTGTGTAGCAATGACTACAGTGGGTTCTAATGCGCCTTTTTGTATCAATTCCCAGAGAACTTGGTTTGTTGAAGTGACGGTATCGTAAAGATGTAGCGAAAAGGGTAAATAATGGTTTTGACGCGCGCTTAAAGCTGCTTCGATTTTTTGCTTGTCGAGTTCCACAGCAGTTAATACAATTAGGACGCTTGCTAAATTAGCATAAAAATTTGTTAACATCGATCCCCTACTACCCCCACGTATAAGGTGAGGGTTATTTTCCTGCACTACTGGTCTGTGTTATTAAATTTGGGGAGTTTGTAGCATAGGCGTCTCGCCTGTGCTTCGGTCAGGCAAGATGCCTAACCTACGGGTTCTTTTATATACTACCAAAACTTTTGACACAGACCACTACCAACTACTGAAGAACCATTTAAAACTCGGTCTTCAATGTAAGTGTGTCCGTCTGAACTAGCTACACATTCTTTTTCCCAAAGCAAATTTAATATATACTGTAATAAAGGTAAATAACCGCTTTGCCCCTTAATGTCTTCAATCATTTGCTCAACTAACCCCTCTTCAAATATTACTCCGTGTTTTGCTGCTGGTTGTTCTATAGCTTGTCGCAACTTATCTGGATACATATCTGTAACCAAATGAATATTTTGTTGTTGATTGATTATTTCAGCAAAATGTGGATGAGAACTAAGTTGCTCTAAAAAATCCGAACGCATTGCTATAACAATCTTTACTGAACTATCATTAATAATCCTGATAGTGCTTCGGTACTAACAAACTGCATATCTCCGCTTGCGTTTTCCAAAACCAAACCAGTACTTCTTGAACCATGTCCACAAACATGAACAATACTTGGTTGATAATCTAGCAGCGCGCGACGTAAATCATCAACTTGCACAGCTAGCTGAGTCACAATTTGGAATTGTTCTCTATTTTTAGCTCTTTCCAACGCGGCTTGAATTGAGCGCACCTCTTGATCAAGATGTAACTTGGTCG
The DNA here is from genome assembly GCF_059640475.1 of Calothrix sp. CBUCES-K 9914. NCBI lineage: Bacteria > Bacillati > Cyanobacteriota > Cyanophyceae > Nostocales > Calotrichaceae > Calothrix > Calothrix sp. CBUCES-K 9914. Next base: position 5,201 of record NZ_JBXXZH010000219.1, on the reverse strand, counting down.
TATCATTAGGATTCGCAGACAAAATTAAGATTTTTCTCATTTTCTTAAACATGTACTAAGCACTTTAGTGCTTAAAATGTGTGTCTTGTAACTATATATGATTCAATAAAATTACTTTATGCAGCTTTCCAAAACCCAAAATTTTTAATCATGTAAGTAAGAACTTACCTATTGGGAGAGTGTAAAATTTGGGACTATCAAGGTAAACTTGATAAGCGCATTTTTACTTAAATTTTTTGGGGTAAATAGACAATGCAGTTAACGATGCATGAATGGCACTGGCGTACTTGGCAAGAACTCCCTTACTTAACTTGTAGTTTGTTAGAAGCATTTGCACACGGCTTTTTTACCCAACAGTTTGTAGGAAAACCCCCATCAGAACTAACAAACGTACTACAAAGTGACGCTTCAGCATATCGACTCAAGCAGGTACATGGTAATATTGTCTTAACCCCGCAAGAAATAGATAATAAACTTGCAACAGGTGGCGAAGATGTAGATACAGATGCCGATACAGCACTCGTACATGGTGATGGTATAGCTAGTGACAAGCCTTCTCAGGCAGTGTGGGTAGCAAGTGCAGACTGTACTCCTGCCCTAATAGCTGATATTAAAACAGGCACCGTAGCAGCAGTACACGCAGGTTGGCGTGGAACAGCACAAAAAATTATACCAGTGGCAATCGGGCGCCTGGTTTCCCAAGGTAGTAAGTTAGAAGATTTGCGTATTGCCCTTGGTCCTGCAATAGCAGGTGAAGTCTATCAAGTTTCAACACAAACTGCTGCTGAAGTAGGCGCCACAATATTATCAGGTGATGAAAATTATATTGTAGAAACTTTATTAGAACAAAATAACTCACCAATACTAAATGACCCAGAACCAGGTAAAGTCCGTTTAGATGTACGACGAGTTAACGTACTGCAAATGGAAAATATGGGAATTACTACAGAACAAATAGCCATTGCTCCTTATTGTACATTTCAAACCCCCGAATATTTCTTTTCATATCGTCGCGAAAAACAGAAAAAAATCCAATGGTCAGGAATAGTGAGTAAAGAGTGCTAAGTGCTGAGTGCTGAGTGCTAAGTGCTGAGTGCTGAGTGCTAAGTGCTGAGTGCTGAGTGCTGAGTGCTGAGTAATGAGTAATTAAAACTCAGCACTCAGCACTTTTAACTCAGCACTATTTATTGAGCCAAATTTCAATCTCTTGTGCTAACCATCTGCGTTCAGCATTGGTCAAATTACTATATTTATCAAAGTTAAATAGCGTTACACCAGACGCTATTAACAAAAGTTGTGGGTTTATTTTGGTATTCGTTTGACTTGACGCAAATTTGACATGAGATATCTTACTTGTATCAACTTTATATACACGCTGCCATTTAAACCAGAATAACTTATGAGTTAGAATAATAGATTTTGACTTGATTGAAATACTTGTAGTCTTAAAAAGTCCCCATAGCATTAATAGTAACAGAAATCCGATAGCCAGATATTTAATAGCTAAAATAATTACTACTGCACTTGTAGGATATACATTGTATGTGTCATTTTGAAACAAATTAAATCCTAACGCAAACGGTGTAGCTAAGGAAATTAAACTTATTAAAACTATTCCAAACCCTTTGGGTGGCAAGACAATTTTCAGCTTGTCTTCTGTTTTTGTCAACCCAACTTTTGTACTAGACGGTTTCTCTAATAATTGCTGTGTTTGAAGTGCGTTTGTTCTGGGTAGAGGGTTATCGATAGCTTCTTTAGTTACACGCGCGGATGTAAATCTCTTTTCTAAACTTGGTTCAGTCATCCACTCTAACCAATCAGCTAACTTGGGAATTATATCAGCAAATTCACGAAATTGAATTTGTAAGTTTTGCTGAGGTAGTTCGGTTGGGTGCATTCCAGTCACCAGATAAATCAAAGTGGCGCCTAAACTATATATATCAGAAGCTGGTTTAGTTCTACCACCAAATTGTTCAGGTGGCATATATCCATAAGTTCCCACTACAGTAATTGTGCCACCTTCCTGCGCTGCAATGTTTTGCACTGAACCAAAGTCAACTAAATAAACTTGACCAACGCTATTACCAGAACGGTTGGTAAGTAAAATATTACTAGGTTTGATGTCGCGATGAATTATCGGTGGTTGTTGAGAGTGGACATATTCTAAGATTTCTAGAATAGCACTTGCGAGTTCTTTAATTTCTTGAGTATTAAATCTTCTCCCTGAAGAGACATGTTCTTCTAACGATTTTGCCGCAACATAACTTTGGACTAACCCAAACCCTTTATCATTAGATGTATCAAACTCGAAATAATCTATATATTGCGGAATAGCAGGATGATTAAGATTTTTTAAAGTTTCGGCTTCACGTTCAAATAATTTTAACTCTTGCCAATCAAAATCTTTACCTAAATATAGAAGTTTGATAACAACTTGTTGCTGTTTTTGTAAATCTAAAGCTAGTAGCGCGCGTTTATTTGTTTGTCCTAATTGACTTTGGATTTGATAACGGTTGTTTAGTATTTCTTGATTCATATAAGACTCCTATTTAATTTTTGAATAGAATTATGTATGTGGGGTGCGTAACGCTACAAAATTATTGCTTTGTGTATTGATTGTAGTTATGGTGCGTAACGCTACAAAATTATTGCTTCGTGTATTGATTGTAGTTATGGTGCGTAACGCTACAAAATTATTGCTTCGTTGAAATATTGTTATAGCGTTACGCACCCTACAAAGACTGCTCACTTTTAATTTTTATGTGCTGGTCTTCATACCACCTAATAATTGACTTACTCGCTAAAAGCATAGATAATCCAGTAATTAGTGATGGTGCAATCACATAAAATACAAACTTTCCATACGGTGGAGAAATGACTGACGGTATATTATTGAAATATATTAATGCTATTGCAATACTTAATGTCATACTAGTCATGCTGATTACACGCCGATACAAGTAGACATTTTTGAGTGGAAAGAAAAAGAATCTTGTAATTAACCAGATTACAATTCCATTTGCAAAGGCTAAAGAAAAACCAATCAAAGCACCATAATACCCTCCGATAGTAGTTCCAACTACAGGATAGACGACTGTGCTGTATAACAAGGCACTAAATGTCACCATCCCTCCGCCGATACCGATACTACGCCACATTACATCCCAAAATAATTCTATTGAATTTACAGGTTTTACCAGCGCAGGGCTATTTGCTGTATTATTCGCTAAATACTGATACTCATCGTTTCGTGTTCGCTCTTTTAATAAAGCTTCTAATGCTACCATCGGAGTTTTGAGACGAGCTTCAGCACTTGGTTCAGTTAACCACTCAAGCCAATCAACAAATGCAGGTGTAAAATTAACAAGCGAAGCAAATTTGATACGCATGTCTTTTTGTGGCAGGTCAGCAGGTTGAGTTGCTGTTGCTAAAGCTATTAATGTTGCTCCCAAGCCATATAAGTCTGATGCGGGTGTTGCGTAACCGCCAAATTGTTCAGGTGGCATATAGCCATATGTACCAACAACGGTGACTGTTTTACCAGCTTTGGAAGCTAGTGTTTGTACTGAACCAAAATCTACTAAATATACTTTGCCTATTTACCCCTTTGAGTTTTCTAATAAATTTAAATATGAATTTTCCACCAAAATAATATTGCTTGGTTTAATGTCGCGATGAATTACGGGTGGGTGCTGTTGGTTTAAATATATAAGTATTTCAAGTAATTGTTGTGCTATATTTTTTAGTTCTTTTTCAGTAAATACTCGCCCTGATTGTATGTATTGTTCGAGCGATTTACCTTCTATATAGCTTTGTACAAGCGCACAACTTCGATTACTTTCTTCAACCTCAAAGTAGTCAATATAACTAGGAATTGCTGGATGTGCGAGTGATTTAAGTGTAAGAGCTTCCCGTTCAAATAATTTCAAATCTTCCCAGATAAAATCACTGCTAAAACTCAGCAATTTGATAATCACTATCTGTCCGGTTTGAATATCCTGTGCGAGTACAGTTTTTCTACCTGCTTTTTTACCTAGCTGCTTCTGTATCACATAGCGCTGCAAAATTTGCTCGCTCATTCGCTTACCTATTCAGAGCATACACTTATAGTTGTATTGTAATTAATGTGTAGCTTACAACTGGCACCTATGGATTCCGTGTAAAGTTGTCTTAAAGTTTTGTGTAAAATACTTAAAAAGTAGATTAAAGCACAAAAAGTAGCTATCGATGATTGCCGGATTTAATCTTGAGGCTTTAAATATAGTAAATGCCCTTTTGCTTTTTGGAGCCTAAATGTCGGAGCAGCAACAAAATACTCAACCTCGATTGGGATGGTCACTACAGGAACGAGACACCAGTTTCATTAAATTATTAATGCCAATTTGGGAGCTGCTGTACCGCTATTACTTTCGTGTACAAACGAGTGGTTGGGAACATATACCTACTCAAGATAAAGTTTTACTCGTCGGCTCGCACAACGGTGGAATTGCGGCGCCTGATATGCATATGATGATGTACGACTGGTTTGTTCGCTTTGGTGTGGAGCGTCCCGTTTACGGGTTGATGCATCCCAAAGCTTGGCAAGTCAGTCCAGAAATTGGGCAATTAGCTGCGAAAGTTGGGGCAATTATCGCGCGTCCACGTATTGCTGCTGCTGCACTGCGTAGTGGCGCCAGTTTGTTAGTATACCCTGGAGGTCCCCAAGACTTATTTAGATTACACTCACAGCGTCATCAAATATACTTTGCGGGAAGAAAAGCTTTTATTAAATTAGCACTGCGTGAAAATGTACCTATTGTTCCTGTGATTTCTACAGGTGCCCACGATACACTAATAGTTCTTTCAGATATATACCCCTTCGTTCAGCAAATACACAAAATGGGAGTACCTTGGCTGTTAAATGTAGACCCCGAAGTTTTTCCAGTATATTTAGGTTTACCCTGGGGATTAAGTATTGGACCTTTACCCAATATTCCATTACCTGTACAAATTCATACTAGAGTATGTCCGCCAATTGTGTTTGAAAAGTATGGTGCAGAAGCAGCGTTAGATAAGGTTTATGTTAATGACTGTTATAAGATGGTTGTTAGTAAAATGCAGTATGAGTTAGATATGTTGGTGAAAGAAAGTGTTGATCCCCCCCTAACCCCCCCTTAATAAGGGAACAAGAAAAACAATCTAAAGCCCCCCTTCCACGCGGG
>NZ_JBXXZH010000218.1:0-13095 GCF_059640475.1 Calothrix sp. CBUCES-K 9914 | reverse complement strand
CTTGTTCAAAAAATTACTTATGAGTTCCGGAAAAATTGCATAAAAAAACCCTTAGTGGCTATTAGCCAGCTAAGGGAGTGAGTTATCAGGGTGCATCTACCATATACTTGTTCTAGAAATTACAAGGCTGTTCCGGATGAATTTCAAAAACTTTGAGTATAATAATTTTTGTAGAGATAATAAAAACGACTGTAAAGCTAGCATCTAGACTATAAGTGTTGATGAAAGTATTTCTGTAAAGATGTGAGTGTTTGTAGTGAAACGAATTTGATTTTGAGATAAATTAGTTACATGGAAGTCATTATCCTTACTATTCTTTTTTTGAACAGGCTAGTAAATCTTGACTTTTTGTACGTTTGTTTAATCTCAGTATTCCGGATTTAGACACTTTACTCAAGCTAATGTGTCAATCAAAGCGTTGTTTGCTAAAAAAACCCCAGTCACTTTGAACCATTGGTTGAACCACTGGTCAAATATCACTGGGGATTGAAGATTAAGGTGCATCTACCAAATACGATGTTCTACGTCAAAACTATGTAATCCGGATAAAGTTGTAAAAGCCTGTCTTTTACTCGCAAAGGCGTGAAACATTCGGTTCGATGAATGCATCTAAGGTAATAATAAGGAGCAAGACTAACGATAAGTGAATGAATATTCTCGTTTCAAAGTCTGATTTAGGAGGCGAACAGGAAAAGTTGTGACCCAGGAATTTCATATTTCCGTAACACTTGTAGGGCAAAATGACTATTTAGTACGAACGGAACAAGTTGCGCCTGGGGTGCCATTGGCGGAAGAACTGGTGACTTGGCCTATAGCTGATTGGTTGGCGGCAGCGGGACATCTAATGAATGACCCGCTCAAGTCTGTGTTGCAGGGAGATGCGATGGTGCGGAACTCGGTCAACTTAGCAGCGCTGGGTCAACAATTATATAATGAACTGTTTCAAGGCACCCTCAGAGATAGTTGGATTACAGCACAAGGTATTGCACAGAACCATCAACAGGTGCTGCGCTTACGAATTGGAATTAAAGATAATCGCTTGGCACGTTTGCCTTGGGAGGTAATGCACGCGGGAGACCGTCCAATTGCAACTGGCCCTTATATTTCCTTTTCTCGCTATCAAACCGGACTCCCAGGCGCCTCGCGTTTACCATCGTTGAATATGCCTCTCCCACCGGATGAGGGTGGAATCAGGGTATTAATGGTGCTTGCGTCTCCGACTGATTTAGTGCGTTTAGATTTGCTCAAACAAGAAGCCATTAAACTTCAAGCGGAGTTGCACCGTCAAGTAACAAGTATTACCGAAGGTGGTCATTTCCTTCCGGATATACAGTTACATTTTCTTGAGCAACCAGGAAGGGAAGAGTTAACGCAAGCTTTAGAACAAGGACGCTATCACATTTTACATTACTCAGGTCATAGTAACTTGGGTGCAAACGGTGGCGAAATTTATCTTGTAAATCATCGAACAGGTTTAACCGAAACTTTGAGTGGTGATGATTTAGCTGGGTTGCTTCTTAATAACAACATCCAGATGGCAGTATTTAATTCCTGTTTAGGAGCTTATGGCGCCACTGGTAGCAACGATACAGAAACAGGAGAACGAAGTTTAACTGAAAGTTTAGTTAAACGGGGAATTCGGAGCGTTTTAGCGATGTCCGAAAGAATTCCCGACGAAGTTGCACTAACGTTGACACAATTGTTTTATCGCAATTTGAGTCAAGGGTATCCAATAGATTTGTGTGTAAGTCGTGTACGTCAAGGATTAATTTCTGCTTACGGTTCGCACCAAATGTATTGGGCATTACCAATTTTATATCTCCAAGCAGAATTTGACGGTAATCTCAGTCCTGGATTGTATTTACCGCAAAGTAGCGAATTTTCGGCTGAGTACGAGCAACCAAATTTGAGATCAACCGCATTATTTACTAGTATGGGCGATGATCCTCAAATGCCACTGCCAATCGAAGATGTAATGTCAGAGTCACTTGGACAGGAGACTGGTGGACTTGACTGGTTGGGAGAAGATACTTGGGGTGACTTGGTTGACGAAATTGAAGATTATGATGACCCTAGCTATGCTGATGATTCCGCGATAGTTTCGGATTTATTCCGTCAACTCGACCAGCAAAAAGCTCAAGCAGAGCAAACTGGAACAACGTATACCTTTGATTCGGAGTCGGACGATATTATACCAGGTGTTGAAGTTTCCGACGATTTATCTTCGCTTGACCGTGAAGTAGAAAAATGGCGTACTGAAAGAGCAGCTAGAGATATAGGTCAAGATTTAGGAGATGCATCTAACCGACCTGGTAGTCTCAAGAAAAGCGAAATGACTGTATCTAATCCAATAGCTACTGGCATGATACCAACTCATGATTCAGTAAGTATTATTGAACCGGGTGTACCGCGTCGCAAATCGAAAAAATTATTACCACTTGTTGGGTTAGTTTCTGCTGGTGCAATTGCATTTGCTGTTGGTGTTAACTGGTGGCAAACTCAATCAAATCCAATTACAAATATCCCTCAAGTTACGGCGCCTGATTATAGTCAAATTAACCTAGAGAGAGAAAAAACTGAAATTGTTACAGCATTCGCTACTGAAAAAATTAACACTGGTGATATAGACGCAGGATTAAAAGCAGTTGAAGCTTTATTGAATCGTAACGCACTCACAGAGGCAGAATCTGCACTCAAGCTCGTACCAAAGAAATATATTGATAAACCATCAGTGAGTTTCTTATTCGGGCGCCTAGCATGGCAGTCAATACAAGCTGGTAACAAAAATTATAGTACAGATGACGCTCGTCGTTATTGGGAAACAGCCGTCAAAGCCAATCCCGATTCAATTGTATATGCTAATGCTCTAGGTTTTGCTTACTATGCAGAAGGTGATTTGGATCGAGCCAATGACTCTTGGTTTAAAGCATTGGATATTGTAGGAAGGGATCAAAAACCTACAGCATCAAATATGGCTGCGAATGCATCTGTAAAACCACCAGTGCGACAAGACTTAATCGCTTACGCTGGATTAGCTTTAGCATTATATAAATCAGCACCTAAACAGGCGCCTGCAAAACGTGAGCGATACCTTGACGAAGCTGTAAAAATCCGTCAAAGAATAGTGAGTAATGAACCACAAAGTTTTCAAGTCGAGCAACTCAGCCAAAACTGGTTGTGGACAGAAAAAACTCTCAAAGACTGGAAAGCATTGCTCCAAGTACCAACTCCACGAAGATAAAAAGAGTTAGGAGTGCTGAGTGCTGAGTGCTGAGTGCTGAGTGCTAACTCCTAACTTATTTAATTCCTTCAAATCTACCCAAGAAAGTTGGTAAAGGGCGAGTTACGTGAACTTCCCACAAAGCTTTGAGTGTAGATAATTGTTCTCTAAAAGTGTAGAAAGAAACAGTCTTTTTACTATAACTTCCCCAGTCAGGGGTTCCCAAACCAGTTGCTTCAATGCCAAGTTGACGACAGGTATACACAGCGCGCGGTAAGTGGAAATTTTGCGTGACTAAAATAGCTTCCTTAACACCAAAAACCTCTTTCGCGCGGTAACAACTTTCGTAAGTGCTAAACCCTGCGTGGTCAAGTGTGATATCTTCTACGGGTACACCCTGTGAAACCGCGTAGTTTTGCATTACCATTACTTCGTTATAATCAATTCCGCTGTTGTCACCTGTCATTAACAGCTTTTGTACTCGTCCCAATTTATACAAATAAACAGCAGCCGTTACTCTATCAGCAAGCATTGGTGTTGGTGTATTATCCGGTCGAATTCCGGCGCCAAACACAACTGCGACTTTTTGTGTCGGAACTTTGTCAGCTTCGGTAAACCGACGAGTGTTAGTAGCTGCATTGACGTACAAACCAAGAGTAAAGGGAGAAAGTATAGAGCTTACAATTACAACTCCCAAAAGTAGGCGCCAGTGCAGTAGTAACGATAAGGAACGCATATGGTTATTTACTGTGTGTGTGAGGATGTATCTATTATCTATAGATTTTGCTCAATCAACTGTAGTTCCTCAGCACAAAAGTATATTTTAATGCTCTTGTAGCACAGGCATCCCTGCCTGTGCATTTGGGTGTGCTATTACAAATAGGTCAGGCAAGATGCCTAACCTACGGGTTTACACTATTGCTGTTGTTGCTGTTGTTGTCGCTGTTGACGCTTTTGTTGCCATTCCGCGCGCTGTTGTTCGAGTTGCTTTTTCTGGTCATCATTCAAAATGCCTTCGATCTTAGCTTTTTGCGCTTCTCGAATTTGCTTAATTTGAGCTTTTTGACCTTCATCCAAATTCAACGACTGCATTAAGTCACGACGATTAATACGTTGTCCTTGTTGACGCTGTGATTTTGCTGCTTGGAGTTTTGCAAGCTGGTCTGGTCTATAAACACCTTCTATCTGCTTTTTGGTGTCTTGTTCAATTTGACGCATCTGCTGTTTTTGCGCGTCAGTGAGATTCAATTTTGCCCACTGACCTCCTTTTTTGTGAGGTTTCTGTTGTTGAGCTTGTGCTACTAATGAATATCCATTATGAATTGCATCAGCTTTAACCATTAAGGGAACTGCGGCAACACTTAAAGCAACGGCGCCAACTAAAAAAGGAATTAATCTGTTAATTTTCATCATACCTGGGAAGTAAATTTCCTGCTCTCTACACCATCATCATAAGGATTTCCTACTGCTAGCGGCATGAGCTAAACGTCATGATTTATAGTATGACTTTTTTCATACCACATGCGTTGTTGGTGCGTGACGCTACAAGTCCTATAACTACGCTGAAGTTTTTTTCGTAGCGTCACGCACCCTACAATTTTGATGTGCCACTTGCGTAAGTCCTAAAAAGTTAACTTGCCGCTATAGGTTGGGGTGTGTTAGATAGATTAACTTTTAAGCGTTTGAACATGGCTTCACGCGCGGAGATAGCCAATTCATCTTCTAAAGGTTTTAATAGAATAGGCTGTTGATATTTCAAACGTAACGCTGTTTGAATTAACCAGTCTGCAACAAAAGGATTTTTGGGTAATAATGGACCGTGGGAATATGTAGCAATAGCGTTTTGATGAAATGCTCCTTCAGTACCATCTTCACCGTTGTTACCCAAACCGTAGATAACTTTACCTAATGCTTCGACTTTTCCAAGTTTTGTGCGTCCACCGTGGTTTTCAAACCCAACTAAATAAGCTTTGCTTCCTGTCATTTCTTCTAGGTCGCGCGCGAGTTTTGTCGCTGTAACTTCAATAACTAAGTTACCAATGCAGCGCTTCGTGTTTTCACCTGGGTGTATTGATACTAAGTCTAAAATTCCTAATCCTTCGATACGCTGTCCGGCGCCTGGTTCATAGTAATGTCCAAGTAGTTGAGGTGAACCACAGGTAAATACACCAGGTGTACCATTATCTAATTTTTCACGCATTGCCTCAGCTTTGGCGCCTTTTAAGTCGCGCATTACAAGTTCCTGCTGACGGTCTTGGGCGCCTCCACCAACGATAATGTCTACAGACTTGATATCTTCAGGAGTTGCTTCTGAATCTAGGTTAACTATTTTAACATCGAATTGGCGCCATTGCGCGCGGCGCTGAATCGTAATCACGTTACCTCTGTCACCATAGGTACTCATCAACTTAGGATACAGCCAACCGATAACTATCTCGTAGTCCGTACTCATAAATTTTTGCCTTAATTTTTGACCTTATTTGATAAAATGCTAAACAAATTAGAAGTATTGTAAATGTTGCTTTAATCACCTCAAAGAAAGTATTACCATACTTTGTGTCTGTGTCCGATGTTCCAGTAAAATTACAAGTGCGAGATACAATGGACTGTAAAACAGCAACTTTGGTTTATCAGAGTGGAAACTACCTCGACAATATCCGTGAGATTTTCCCCACAGCTTGGAAGTTTCTAGAAGAAGTATCGTTTGCTTACGTAGATGGGAAACCCGATAAGTTTGATTCCGATATAAGAGACATAGTTGGGGAGCAACCATTTAAATTTAGAATGGTTCACCGTGATGATAGAGACCAGTTAACCAAAGATTTATCTGATTTGTTGGGTGATATTACCTCACGTTTATTACTGGAGAAGCATTTTTCTGAAGTCGTGGGAAAACCTGTCTTTTTTAGCACAATTTGTTGTAACAGTCATTTGACCTCTGACCACGAGTTAAGTTTGGAAGAAGTTTTGCCGTTACAGTGTGCTGCAGTGAAATTACAATAAGTTATGAGTGCTGAGTGCTGAGTAAGGTGGGCAGTGCCCACCCTAAAAGTATTATCTGATTTTTTTACCTGTGAGAACTTCGCGCACGTCCAACATTGCAGTATACGTTGGCAGGATGTGCAACGTCTCATCAGGTTTTGTATGTTCTAGCGCAGTGCTAATTGCTTTCTTTAAATCTTCCTCAACAATCAAATTAACTTTACTATCATAAACATCGCTATATCTTAAACGTAGTGCCATATCATATACCCTGTCTCCACTTACAACAAGAGTTCCACCACGTTGAACTAGCGCTTCTGTATCTACATCCCATATCCAAGATACATCTTCACCATCTTGCACTCTATCATTAAGTATCAACAGCGTCGTTTTATCATTACTTTCCGTAACAACTCGAATCGTTTCATTTGTACCCACAGGGTTCTTAGATAGCAAAATTCTGACTCGTTTACCATCGATTTGCAACTCTTCCGCGCGTCCAAATGCAGGTTGAAATATCGGTATAGTATCCCTCACAGTCGCTTCATCAATACCTAACTCGATTGCAACTGTCGCTGCTGCCAAAGTATTGTACTTGTTATACAGTCCAACCAGTACCTGTGACCACTCACTACTATTCAAAGCTGGTTTACTGCGCTTAAAACCACATTGAGGACAACTAAATTCTCCCAAGTGTGACAAATACACACCTTCATAGTCAAGCGAATGTCCACAATTAGGACAATATATCGAGTCTACAGCGTGAGGAATTTCTTCGAGGTATTTATTTGGTTCGTTCAAACCGAAAAATACGACTTTTTGTGATAACTGTTGACCCAGGTAAGATAATGTCGGGTCGTCAGCGTTGGAAATAACCGTAGTATTCGGGGAATTCGTCGATATAGCTTTTGTCCATCGTTTACTAATTGTATCTACCTCACCGTATCTATCCAACTGGTCGCGAAATAGATTTAAGCACAAAATAGCTTTCGGTTGAATCGGCGCCAGTACTTTTGGCACAATATTCTCATCGACTTCTAAAATCGCATAGTCAACATTCAACCCACCAAAAGCATCAGTACTTTCCATTAAAGCAGTTACCAAGCCGTTTTCGAGATTGGCGCCTGTAGAGTTATGCGCGACACGATACCCCTTACGTTCGAGAATTTCCCGTAATAATAGTGAAGTAGTAGTTTTACCGTTCGTACCAGCAATTAGAATAACTCCATTTTTAACCTGTTGGCTGAGTAACTCTAATAAACGAGGTTCTATTTTGCGTGCGAAGGAACCAGGAAGCACCGAAGCAGCACCTAAACGCAGCGCGCGTACAGCAAAAGTCACACTTTTTGCCGCTGACACAGCCATCCCCAATTTTACTCTATCAATCAAATTTATATTCTTACCCACGTCTGTACCCTTATTTTCAGGCAAATGCTAGTAACCAGCATAAAAAGAAAAATTAATAAGCGAGAGTTTAGCTCTTCTTCGTAAAAAAAGCCAGCAATTAATATACAAAGTGCTGAATACAAAGTGCTGAGTAGAAAGTGCTGAGTGCTGAGTAGTAACTCTTAACTTCTAACTCTACTCAGCACTCAGCACTCAGCACTCATTACTCTACTCAGCACTCAGCACTCAGCACTCGTTACTCTTTAGAGTTATCTTAAAAATGGTGCAGGCACAAATGATTTTTCAAAGTCGATCTGCTTTCTTCAGCACAAATTACCAAAATTATCCATCAAATTGAAAGGTTTGTTTTAATGCATTGTATGAAGCGGGATTTAAAAAATATACACCAAAGTATACTTACTGACTGGCGCCAGTTGATCTCAAGATGCTTGCTGTTGACACTTTGCTTGTATTGTTTGATTATTCAACCAGCCCAAGCAGGTATTAATGATGACAGGTTCGACGGGAATATTTTTGTTGTGTACGCAGGTAATGGTTCTTTAGTACCATCAAAACTAAATTTCCCAAGCGCACTTAAAGAACACAAACCAGTATTTATGATGTTCTATGTCGATGACAGCAAGGACTGTAAACAGTATGCAATTACTGCAAACCGAGTACAAGAATTTTATGGGCGCCCATCTGAAATTATCCCTGTAAGTATCGATACAATACCACAAAAAGATAAATACGAACCAACTGAGCCAGGTTATTACTATTCCGGTAAAGTTCCTCAAGTTGTAGTATTTAACCAGGAAGGCAAGGTTGTTTTGAATAAAACTGGACAAGTACCATTTGAAGAAATCGACGATAAATTTCGAGAAGTGTTTGATTTATTACCACGTACCGAATCAGTAGAATTAAAGCGTCGTTCTTTCAACGAGTTCAGTAGTGAGTTAGCTAAGTAACATAGTGAGGTGGGCTTTAGAAGCCTGCCTCAAAGTTTGGTGTTATTGAATACTGCAATAACTGTCCAATAAAGTCATAATAAAAAATAATATTAAACAAACTCGTAGGTTTCCTGATGTCAGTTTACACTACAGAGAAATTAATCGAAATTTTACATTCTGAACGTCAAGCTTGTTTGAAAGGACAACGCTTAAAGTTAGATGTGACAGTTTCTGGCAGTCCTGTACTCGACCAGTTTATCCGTTCGGAAGGGTTACAAAAATTCACTGCTTATCAAGATTTTAAAGCCGCAATTCATCAATATCAACGCGATAATAATGTATCGGGAATTGTTTGGCGCTCCTGTAGCGTAAAAGGTATAAGTTTTAAATATCCCGAAGTTGACGCGCAGTTAGTCGCGTTACCAGAAGATATTGAAACACTCAAAAATGCGAAAAGCTCAATATGGGAATTTTGGCAGCAAGTAACATCTGACATGGATTTATTTTTGAGCGTCAACCACGGCAAACAACACCAGCTAATTGTAAAAGAAGACTGCGCGCGTATTCAAGAACGCACCGAATGGGCAGGTTTATTGGTGTACGAAAAATCAAACTTTTTAGAAATAGTTTTACAGTTAGGATGGGGCAAACCCGAAGAAGCCTGTTACAAAAGAGGCTTTCCCGCTTCAGGTAGTGAGTACATTCACGCAGTCAACCCCGGTCAACACCCAATTACTTGAGACTTCTAACATTAACTCTCGAAATGTTTATCACTTTTAGAACAGAAAATAATATGTAGGTTGGATGGAGCGGAGCGCGGAACCCAACATAATCAACTTTTAGGCTCGATAATAAGTTTTTAGATGACATATTAAGAATTAAGAGTGTTACTATTTTAATAGTGTGCAAAAGTTTAATATAAAACCAGCAAAAGTACGAGAAGTGATATGACAGTTACTCATGATGTTGAAGGAATTAAGGCAATAGTTCTTAAACTACCTCCGGAAGAACTTATAGAACTGATGACAGCAATAAGAGAGAAACTTGAAACAACAGCTATGATGAAGCTGTCAGAAACAGGATTTCAAGAGTGGAATGACCCAGAAGAAGATATCTATAATGACTATATCGAAACCGAAACCCTCTGAAATCTGGTTGGTTAATTTTCCTTACAGTAATTTAAGCTCTGTTAAGATTAGACCTGCACTTGTTTTATCAGTTCACAAGGATGAGCTAATTATTTTAGGCATTTTCTCAAAAATTCCTGTTGAAGAATTGCCTGAAACTTGGGTTTTAGTATCAGATAGACATCCAGAGTTTTTGCAAACAGGGCTAAGAAAATCATCTTTGATCAGAACTGACAAAATATCAACTGCAAATAAGGAAGTATTTCGGCGCTATCTTGGAGTATTACCAGCAGATTTGTTACCTTTAGTACAAAAAGCTTTAAAGATAGCTTTAAACATTAATTAGAGAATTGCAAAACTTAGATTCGCGATTCTCATAGAAGCTGCGAATCTTGTTTTTTTATGAGAAGTTTGAAAATTGTAGTCAGTGCTACAAATTCACTTTTCCATAGCTCAGTATCGCATTAACCTGTACCAACCAATAGAATCTGAGGCAATATAGATATATATAGCATTGCTACCGTTACATGAGTTATTGCCTGAACCCCCGTTGTCCAAAACCTGAGAATACAAGCGACGTGAAATTTTGCTTAAGTTGCGGCGCCAAGTTACTGCTGAAGGACAGATATCGTGCAGTAAAGCCACTTGGGCAAGGAGGTTTTGGCAGGACTTTCTTAGCTGTCGATGAAGACAAACCTTCTAGACCCCAGTGTGTAATTAAGCAATTTTATCCGCAAGCGCAAGGAACAAGCACGGTACAAAAAGCTGTGGAACTGTTCAACCAGGAAGCGATGCGTCTGGATGAGTTGGGTGAGCATCCACAAATTCCTGATTTATTTGCTTACTTTACTCAGGAAGATAGGCAGTATTTGGTGCAAGAATTTATAGATGGGTACAACTTAGCACAAGAGTTAACACGTACTGGCGCCTACAACCAAGCACAAATTCGCCATCTCCTTGATGATTTATTGCCAGTGCTGCAATTTTGTCACGCGCGTCATGTGATTCACCGTGATATCAAGCCTGAAAATATTATCCGGCGCCGTGGGTTGCCCGGACGTTCGACGGTTATTAGCGCCAATAATCCTGGTAATTTGTTTTTGGTAGACTTTGGCGCCTCAAAAGTCGCGACAAATGAAGATGTCAACAAAACGGGTACAAGTATTGGTTCTCCTGAATATGTGGCGCCAGAACAAATTCGCGGTAAAGCCTTATTTGCCAGTGATATATATAGTCTAGGCGTGACTTGTATACATTTATTAACTGGAAAATCACCTTTTGATTTGCATGATGTTCATAACGACGTTTGGATATGGCGCCAGTATTTAAAGTCATCTATAAGTAACGAGCTAACCAGCGTCCTAGATAAAATGATTGAAACGATTCCCGCGCGACGTTATCAAACGGTAGACGAAGTGTTACAAGATTTACACGAGTTTGTGCAAAACAGCAATTATCAACCAGTAATTCAGCCTATAGTTACCAATACCAACAGCCAACCAGTAACTAATAATACTTCACAAACGAATAATCATTTAACACCAACAGCGGCGCCGAGTCAAATAGATACAGAATTAGAAGAAATAAAGACCATGTTTCTTACCGGAAGCAAGCCTAAGAATAATTCTCAGCCGCAACCGCAAACAGGCGCCTCTAATACTACCCCAAATACTACCTCTAATACTAGAAGTAAAATCGACGAAGAACTGGAAGAAATTCGCAGCAAGTTTTTAGGGAATAATCCATAATGTTATGTTCGTTATCCAATAACGCGCGACGTAAATCATCAATACGAACTGCTGTTCTATAAATAAGTTTGAACTTGTCACGGCTTCTAGAGCTAAAGGGCGCCAATAATACCAAGAAATGATACTATTGTTCTTAAATATCTACTAGTTTGGAGGGTCGGTCGTGACCTTTATAAATCCTAAAACAGATTTTGCTTTTAAAAAAATCTTTGGCTCTACACAAAGTAAAGATATCCTAATAGGTTTTCTGAATGCAATTTTGTATCAAGAGAAACCTGTGATTTTAGATTTAGAAATCATTGACCCTTATCAGGCACCGCGCATTAAAGGTATTAAAGATTCATACTTAGACGTAAAAGCTACAATAGCGGAAAATAAAACCGTTATTATTGAGATGCAGGTTTTAAATGTGTTAGGTTTCGAGAAGCGTGTGTTATATAATGCGGCAAAAGCCTTTTCAATTCAGCTTAGAGTCGGTGAGGACTATACACTGTTAAATTCAGTCATAGCTTTGACTATCACCGATTTTGACATGTTTGAAGGCAGTAGTAGAATCATATCTCGCTACCGATTAAAAGAAAAAGAAGATTTAACAGATTACAGCGATGATATCGAACTCGTATTCGTCGAGCTACCCAAATTCAAAAAACAGCTTTCGGAATTAGAAACATTATCAGAAAAATGGCTGTACTTCCTTATTGCAGCAAATACACTCACGTCAGTTCCACCCATTATGGAAGAAGTACCAGAAATAAATCATGCGTTTGAAGTTGCAAGGCAAAGTCTACTAACCCCAGAGGAGTTAGATGTACTAGAAAAACGAGAAATGTTTATTCACGACAGCAAAAACGCAATTTTAAAAGCGCGACAGGATGCCGAAGCTAAGGGTCGAAAAGAGGGAGCGAAAGAAAAAGCACTTTCTATCGCGCGTTCGCTACTTGGTATTTTAGATGTACAAACGATTAGCCAAACTACGGGGTTAAGTGTGGCAGAAGTTGAACAATTACAAAAATAAACCAGAGCGCGCTTTCTTAGGAAAAATATAAAAAGCGCCCCCGATACATGCCTGAGCGCTTTTTATTATCTATTCAATTTTACGATGCCGCGTACTAACCGTTAATAGCAGGCGCCGATAGTGCTACAGGTGCAACTTCACCACTCGCTAAGTCTAAGGGGAAGTTGTGAGCGTTACGCTCGTGCATTACTTCCATACCTAGGTTCGCGCGGTTGATTATATCTGCCCAGGTATTGATAACGCGACCTTGGCTATCAATTACTGACTGGTTGAAGTTGAAACCGTTTAAGTTGAAAGCCATTGTGGAGATACCTAAAGAGGTAAACCAGATACCAACTACTGGCCATGCAGCTAATAAGAAGTGTAATGAACGGCTGTTGTTGAACGATGCGTATTGGAAAATTAGGCGCCCGAAGTAACCGTGTGCTGCTACGATGTTGTAGGTTTCTTCCTCTTGACCAAACTTATAACCATAGTTTTGGCTTTCGGTTTCAGTTGTTTCACGAACCAACGAAGAAGTTACCAAAGAACCCAGCAGCTTCGCAGGCAGGCCAGCAGATGTCCACACACGCCAAAGGCACGTTTCATGTCAGGCTGAGTCAGACTGAATCAACCTAAACATTTCATGTCAGGCCGAATCAACCTAAAGGCTTCCCGCTGTGGGCCA
>NZ_JBXXZH010000217.1:0-16067 GCF_059640475.1 Calothrix sp. CBUCES-K 9914 | reverse complement strand
AGGGTTTCAAGACTTTATAAAATTCCTTAGCGTACAATTTTCCCGTTTTGGCACGTTCTAGCCATAAAGAACGACGTGCTGGAAACTTGGCTAAAGCTGTTGAATCTTATGAGCAAGCTATAAAACAAGATGTAAACAGCTACTCAGCTTGGCTAAAAAAAGGGTATACACTCTCAGCTTTACAACTCGACCAAGAAGCTGTTCTGTGTATAGATAAAGCTCTTACACTGAGTAGTGGTTCTCCTGATGTTTGGTACTATCGAGGAAATTTACTTGCCAAAATCAACAGAAATGAAGAAGCTATTAAATCTTATGATAAAGCACTAAAAATAGACCCTAAAAATATCGATGCCTTGATTAATAAAGGTAATTTATTATGTGCTACTAACTTGGAATTGGCATTAAATTGCTACAATACAGTTCTGGATTTAGAGCCTAAGAATACTGAGGTAATTAAAAAACGAGATTTCTTGCTTTCTCAGCAACAAAAAGCAACAATAACACTATTGAATCAAGCAAATAGTTTGTACGATACAGGCAAATTTGAAGAAGCAATAAATATTTACGAGCAATTGCTTAATCAGCAACCAAACTTAGCTGAAGCTTGGTACAAACATGGTCAAATATTATATGAAATTGATAAATGCGACAAAGCAGTTAATTCTTTATATAAAGCAACTCAAATTGATGGCAACAATTTTAACTACTGGTTATATTATGGTAGAAGTCTTTACAGAACAAATAACTATGAAAAAGCAATTTTATCATTAAAAATAGCCAATAAAATTAAACCAGATGATGCTGACCCTTGGTTTTATCAAGCAGCAACATTCTTGAATTTAGAAAAATACAATGATGCTATTACATGTGCGAATGAAGCTATTAAATATAATTTTAGTAAGATTTCGTCTTGGTTAATAAAGGCAAGGTGTCTTTTTTACATGGATTGTTATGAAGAATCTATTTCGGTATGTAAAAAAGCTATTGAAATTAAACCAGATGCAGATGAAATGTGGCATAATCAAGCAGGAGCTTTTTATGCTTTAGAAAAATATGATGATGCCATTACATGTGTAAATGAAGCAATTAAATATAACCCTAATGATGCTTCATATTGGTTTTTAAAGGGAAGATGTCTTGTTTTTATTGAATGTTACAAAGAAGCACTACCTTGCTTTGATAAAGTTCTTGAAATTGGTTGCCATGATGATTTTATTGCTTGGGGTTCAAAAGGTTTATGCTTAGTAGAATTAAAAGAGTACGAAGAAGCACTAAAATGCTGTAATAAAGCTCTTGAAGTTGGTACGGATGATATAGCAGGAGAATATATAATAAATCTGCTGAATAAATGTGAATGCTTAAAGGGCTTAAAAAGGGTTTCAGAGTTGTTTCGCTGTTTTGATGAAGCAATACAACTTCAGCCAAATTCTGCTAAAGTATGGGATAAACGCGCACGTCATATGTATTCATTAAAACAATATGCTGAAGTGATAATATCTTGCAGAAAAGTAATAGAAATCCGAGGTGGAGATATGGATATTTATTTTTTGGTAACCAAATCTGTAGAAGAATTAGGGCAAGATATAAATAATCGAGAAGCAATTATAAAAGATGCTCTTTTCTGTATGAACGATGCTGTAGAAAATGATGATATTTATCATTCAGATGCTTGGAATACTGAAGGAGGAGCATTTGCTTGGAATCTTCGAGGAGTATTACTCTTGGAACTAAACAGGTTAGATGAAGCACTAGAGTCTTATAACAAAGCAATTAAACTTGATGATTATAATGAACAAGCTTTATTTAATAAAGGAGATATTTTATGTAACATGATATTATCTGAAACTAAAAATAATTATCAAGCTTATATAACAGGCGATTTTTCCTCAGAGATTAAAAGATATCAAGAAGCATTAGAGTGCTTTAATCAAGTTAAAAAACTTAATCCTGAACATCCTGAAATTCTGAACAAGATTGCCTTTGTCACCTCTCAAATAGAGAGTACAATTAAACTGCAGGGATATAACAAAAATAAATAAATAACCTTATCTAGTGATGGTTATAAGTATCGCTAAAAATTTGATTTTCGTTGTAGTTAAACCAAGCTGAAAACATAAAATTAGACCTTTTGCGACTTGAAAAATATCCTTCTAAATACATTATTAACTAATTCCTTAAAAAAAATAATCAAAATGGAGTAATAAAATGACAAATTTTACAGAAAAAATGTTTAAACAATACTGGGATAAAGTTTCAATCTCATCTGACAAAGGTGATTATTACGTAAGCAAAGAAAAGTATAATGAAGCCCTTGATGAATATAAAAAATCTTTGGAATCTCTTAATATGGCTCTTATGCTGTCAAAAAAAGATGCCTTTGAATCATCAGCTGGTTATATAGAGATTCAGATTGGCGCAACTCTTGTATTAGTAGGAATATGTTATCAAATAACTCGTTGTTTTAACCAGAGTAAACACTATCAAGAGGCTGTTGTTTTTTGTAAAGATTTTCGACTTGCTCTTGAAGCTTTAGAGCCTTATAAAGATAAATTTAATTTACAAAATTTAAAATTATATGATGATTTTTCTGAAAAAGCAGAATTAATGGAAGATACAGGAGAATTAGGAGCATTAATTACTAAATATAAAAATACTGATAGAAAAGATATATTAGTCAAGAATGATATTCTTGAACAATTATGTAAAGAATTTGAAGAAGTTTGCAAGCATGAAGCGTGCCTCGTAAAATCGCAGAATAAATATCAAGAATCTATAAATGACTAAGATGCTTGGAAAAGTATGGTATCTGCTGTATTTGTAATATTAACTCTTGCTTGGTGTACATCACAATCATTTCGTCCATCAACACAAATATCAAATTCAACTGCAAATAGTTCAAATACATCAAATACATCATCAGTATCCTCACCAGAGCAATTTGTTGAAAATTATTACTTGGCTATTAATAACCAAGAGTATTTATCAGCATGGAACCGTCTTTCTTCTAGATTCCAAGCTAAAAAATCAGTTATGCCAAATGGTTATAACTCTTATCTAAAGTGGTGGGAAACAGTTGAACGGGTAGAGATTAATCAAGTTAATCCGGTATCAAAATCTAATGAAGCTGCTCAAATTGATATACAATTGCAATACTTTATGAAGTCAGGAAGAAGAGTGTCTCAAAATTTGCGTCTATGGCTATTATGGAACACCAAAAATGAAGCGTGGGTTATTGATGATACAAAACGTTTATAACATAGATAGATGCGAAAAGTTCATCTATTAAGGCTTTAGTAGACGCATTGGAATATAAACAGGACTTACGATATTGTCACATTGATTTGTCGGTGCGTGACGCTACAAGTCTTATCACTACGCTCAAATTTTTTCAATGGCGTCACACACCCTACGTTAGGGATGTGTTGGTTGTGTAAGTCCTAATAAAATAAGCGGTAGCTGTGTTGGGTAAAATCCGACGAAGATTCCGCGTTTGATTAAGAGCCAACGGCGCCGGATTTAGTACGAACAGTTACTTCTCGCTTTTGGTTTTCAGCTTCCCAGATTTCCACACGTTCCCCGTTGTAGTTTGCGTCACGGTTTAAACCTGGGCGCCAAACGGAGGAAAGCAGCATTTTTGATATGGGCTATTTGCTCAGGGGTGCAGTAAAGGACGGCAGTTTGTAGTTCGGATGATGATGCTTTTAGTACGATTTTTCCGAGTTGGTAAGGGTTGTCCCATACTGCGAGCATTTTTGAGAGTAACGATGGTTGGGTGTGTTCAAAAGTTGGTTTATGGGCGTTTTGGTCTACACACCCTACACTCTCCTTACTAGGTAAGGGTTTGGGGTCTACACTCTTGTCTGCACTGAGTCTACACTGCCTACACTCTCCTAGCCATTCGCTGATACGAGGCGCCTCTTCAATATCGTCCCGCGCGCTGCACTCCATATATCCGCCAACCATTGCCCTGGAAGAGCGAGAGCGGACATTTGTCCATCCTACTTCGCGGCATAATTCGTTTGAGATGTCCTCGGAAGTTGTTTTTGGTAAAGAGTGATTTTGAGTTGTTTTCTTCACACATTTGCATGTAGGCGCCATATAAGGTGTTGATGTCGTCACCCTTGCCACCTAACATTACATATTTTTCTGGTGTTGCAGGTAGTAACATTTCTTCCATGAATAAGGCTACCCCGCTAAAATCCTTCAATTGGTTCAGTAGTATTAATGCCTAACCAAGGTCGGAGATTACCGCGCTTAACTTTTATGAAGCTGCCTGTGGAGGTTCTGACTTTAATCTCTCGTCCTCTGCCTGCTTCAAAGATTTCTACTCGTTCTCCTAAGTAGTCAGCGTCGCGGTTGAGTCCCGGCGCCCATACAGAGTTAGCAGCATCTTTAATATGTTTGATTTGCTTTGGCGTGTAGTTAATAACGGCGGCGCCTAACTCAACTTCTGATAAGGATAAAACTAAGTTACCTAGTTTGGTTTGGTTATTCCAGACTTCAGCTATTTTTGAAGACGTACTTTTCTCAATAACGGGTGGCTTCACCGCAATAGGGGTTGCTGGCACCTTGGTTTCCACTCCATTTTGCACTGCTGAATTCTTTGCTGGTTGGTCATTGCACTCATCCCACCCCAAATTGTCTCTATTAGGCGCCAAAGGTATTGATGAAAACTTCGGAGTAAAAACATTGTTGTATGTCCAGTTTTCTAAGAACTGGTTTATTTTTTCATCCATATCTGAGCAATTGGGGTGGGATGGGCTTCTGTCTTGATTTGACGGGGTTTCTTGGGGTGGTGATTGAGATGGAATTGGTGTGCTGGGTGTGCTTGTTGCGATGCTACTATCCTTTGTTGAGAATGTACTACCGTTTGGTGGCGCCGAGAAGTTAAATCCAATTCCTTGAATTGCTGGGATGGTCTTTTTACCACTGGGGTGAGCTATTGTTACTTTCTTGGCTTTGGGGAATAGCTGTAAGAATCTTGGTATTACTTGATTTGCAGCTTTGACGTTTTTATCGCTCTTTTTGGCTTGCTCTACCCAGATGGCTTTGAGTTTTCCTTGTTTGGTTTCTTCGTAGTCGAGTGTACCGTTATCTTGATACCACTGTTCTAGTAGTGCCCAAATCTCGCTTGCGCTTTTGGTGCTGTCGGGGTTGTAGTTTAAACCAACGTCTAAAGAAAATTGGAATAGGTGACAGTTTTCGATCTGAATGTCTCTTAGTGTAGCTTCCGTACAAGAGTAATTAATACCTTCGCGCATCAAGTCTATTAATGCTTGTAGCACTTTATTTAAAAATGCTGGTACAACCATTGTTGCTAGAAATATTGGGTCGTATTTAAACCGGGGGTCTGCTTCTATTTCTCCCTTGCTTGGGTCGGCGCCAATTTTGAAGGTTTTATTGAAACTCAGTATTCCGTATCTGGTTGCAATTGCTTCTAGAGTTCCATTTATATCTGGTGTGTCGTTGACGTTGAAGATTGCAATACCTTCAGGAAGATAATCTTCTGCGTCTATTCCTTTGCGTTCGGAGTCTAAATTTTCACCTGTAATAAATGCTTTCAGACTTTGAATTGCGTCTAGTCTTTTTGTGTTGGCGTTTTCTGATGCCCAGTTTACCCGCGAGTTGATCAGTTTTGATAGTGAGAATTTACGTCCAGAATCGTAGGCAGCAAAGTCTGTAAGTGTACAACCTGTCATTCCCTGGCGCCCATACATTAGACTAACTACTTCTCTTAATGAATCTTTACCGTTGCTACCATCACCTTTGAGTAGCAGCGCGCGTACAGTGCGTCCTTTATATTGTCGTACCGTGGGAATATCTAATGATGCAGCGATGGTACGCAAGAATATTTGTAGTTGTGCTGGGTCGAGTGCTTCTAGTAAACGGTCGCAGTATTTTGAGTCGGCGTCTGGGTCATATTTAGCAATTGGTTTGTAGGTGTAGTACAAGTCTGGTGTGTGGTCGATAAGTTTCCAGCTAGGAACTGAGTCTTCCCAAACCATTTGTAATACACCGTTAGTACAGTTAATTCCTGGGGGGTTGAGTAATTCGGGCAATACACCAAATCGTATTTTGACCCACTCTAAAATTTTATGAACTGCGGCAGGGTTGGCGTAGGGATAACGAATTTCTCCCTTGTCAGAGACGGGGTACTTGTTACAAAAATTAGCAATCCGCGCTCTTTCGGTTACGTCATGACTATATATATAGTGGTCTGTTCCCCATTTATAAAGTTTGTTGTTAGCGCAAATCCAGCGTCTATCACCGTAGAGTATTTCCATCGCTTTTTGGGTGATTTCTGTGTTTGGCTCAAAGCTGTCGGGGATTGAATCAAATAAATCATAAGGATCAGAAACGATTCTTTCAAACTCTGCGCGTTCAGTTGCGGCGTGAATTTCTTGTTCTAGGCGCCGGATGAATTCTTCGGAGTCCATTTGTGCCAAGATTTCTTCAATATCTGCGGCGCCATGTGGTAAACTATCACAAATTTTTTCTGGGTTAATTAGAACGCAGGGTATTCCTAACTCGTTGCAGCACTGCTTAAAGGTTTCGGCTTTCTTTAACCCGGTTTGATCTGGGTCATGTAAGAAAACCATGACAACTGAGTTTAATGATTCTTTACTTTTAGTTAGAGCGAGTTTGATTTCTTCTGGTTTCCAGTTACTACCTTGGAATGTACTGCTAGCAATGCGAATACTTCGCGCAATTTCTACACACTTCTCACCTTCAAGCCATAGTAGTGCTGGTGTATTTGGAGCATTGGTTGCGGCGCCGATAGCTTCTTCTAATTTGTATGCACTCCAACTCACATCACCTTTTTTCCATTCAATTGAGCCATCATCTTTTTTATGGCACTGCATGAAAGTTTTATCCCGTCCCTTGGGTTTACTCGCGTCAGTCCAATCAAAACGATGTACTGATTGTGACTCGGAGTAAGTATAAGTAAGTTGGGTTACGGTATTTATTAATGAAACTTTTACGGGTATATACTCTACTGCTCCATTACCTGCATCTTCTTTTAGTGTTGAATAAGCTTCGTTTTTTTGAGCTTTTTTTACTGAATCTCTTACCCTGAGTGGTATAAATTCTGGCTTTCGTGGTTGTGGAGAATCTGTTGGTATTTCTGGTAGCCTGACTATGAAAGCATCTTGGGGGATAGGTACTGGTTTAAATTTGGAATGTTGAGGTTTGAACTGGATGCGCTGTGGTGGTGTGTAATTCTTATCCTGACCGGGTTTACGCTTCTCCCACGGAGCTACAGCTTGTCGAATATCTTTACACTCGCAATGGTTCCAGCATTTGTATGCACCTGTTTCTGGGTCAATTTCTAGATTATGACCAGAGCAAACAGGACAGTAATAGCGATTTTTTTCCTTAGCTGGGGTTATATGTTCTGCAAAATTCCGAATGTCAAAGGTTTTTATTCTGTCTTGTAGCTGCACGTTCATCTGTTCTACTCCAATGTGAAAGTTAACTTTGGAGCGGGTTTCCACGCTTTGCTACAACACGGCGCCTTTACTTGGTAACATCTGTACTAAGAAAATACAAGAAAAATAACCAATATAAAATCAGCCACATACCTTTTCACCTTTTCGGTGTAAAATGGTTGTAACAAGGCGTGTTATTGGAGAGCTTTTCAGAGAAGAACTTGACTTTCGGACTTCCTACATCGTTGGGTCTTGTTCTTAACTTAGCCTCTTACCCGCCTGACCATTTATTCAATTAAATAGCTACTCCTTTACTGTAAAGCTTTTTTGCTCATAAGCTTTGAATAGCTTGGCGCCACAGTACAATTGTGCTGTTTGACTGCAAATCGATTTGTGTACCATAAAACATTCTACAGCGAACACGGAAGTTTAACATCATACCCCAAAGCATCTTTTCCCTTAACAAAAGTTTTGGGGTAATCGCTTAAAAGTGTTATTGCATAAGGATTATTAAGTTACCTAGCTTGGTTTGGTTGTTCCAGGAAGAGACTATTAGTTCTGTGACGGCTTTTTTACTGTTTTGTTATGATGCGTAATGATAATAAAAATTTATTTGATAATTGAATTTATATTTTTAATACATATGGAAAGCGGAATCACTGGTAAGACAAGAAAATATTCATAAATTGGAAGAAGAACTGAAAACTAAAAATGAAGAGTGCAAAAAAATAGCAGAAAAAGTTATAGAACTCATAAATGAGTATCGACAAGAAGAACAAAAGTTTACTAATATTTACTAATTGCTAGATATTCAAACTGGGTAGCCTTACTTTTACTTTGCTCCCAGTTCGTCCACTGCAAAATTACGAATATTTTTCAATATAAAGATATCGTAGTCTTTTATTAAATCACCAGTACAGACAATGGGTAAGCGCTCTTGATAGGCTTTAATAGCAAGTATATAATGTATATCGTTTAACTCAGTTTTTATTTTTTGTAGTTTATCGATTACTACACCATATATTGTTATTTCTCCGCTCAATTTACTGCTGTTGGGTGCTTGAATTTGTATTACCATTCCTTGAAGCGTAATGTTACTAACATTTGTTATTAAATCACTCAATATTTCTAATTGAGAACGATTTTCAACTTTCTCTAAAATTTCCATAATTTCGGACATTCGACGGGGATAGTCTTCAAATTCTGGGTCTAAGGGTAAATAAATTTTAATTTTATCCGATGCGAATGTATCTCTAATCCATGTTGATACTTGGTTGGGTACATTATTTTTTTCTATCCATCCTTTTTGATGCAGGTAAGCTGCTACTTTATCGGGTTCTAGATTTTGTAATATTTCAATATCAGAAATAATTGCTTTCATAAAGTACCTCTTGTTTCTATTTGCTGCATAATATTTTTAACGGCGCCTGCTGTAAACGTCTGCTGTCGAGGCAAGTATACAGTTACACTATCTGCATTTGTTGTCTCTGGCAATCCTCTTAATGATAACCAATATCCACAGCGACGTAGACAAAGCTCGTCTTCCGATTGTTTTAACCACTCAGATTGGTCATCGGGAATTAATACTACAACCAAAATTTTAGGTACAAGTGTTTTTTGCTTTCTCAACTCGTTATAGTTTTTAAGTTTGAGCGGGTATCTAATTGAGTCAGGACTTAAGACTGAAGTTGATGTTGATTTTACTTGTACCTCAAGTCGTGGTGGGTAAAGCGAGTCTTCTGTTTCTACACCTGAAATAATTATGTCAATACCACCAATGTCTAAGGGTCTAGATGCAATTTGGCATGAATATCCTGCTGCTGAGACAACGGCGTATATATATGCATAACTAAATTCTTCCTTCTGTATATTTATGTCCATTTATTAAAGTTAACGTCATGAAAGTGCAAGTCATAATTTTACCTTCCAGATACTGTTTTAATTGCAGATCAAGTTTTGAAGGGTGCATGAATACTACTCGCGCAAATTTAAAAATTTGAGGTAGTAACTATTTAATAGATGCGGCGCCCTCCTAAAATCCTTCAATTGGTTCTACTGGGTCAATGCCTAACCAAGGTCGGAGATTACCGCGCTTAACTTTTATGAAGCTGCCTGTGGAGGTTCTGACTTTAATCTCTCGTCCTCTGCCTGCTTCAAAGATTTCTACTCGTTCTCCTAAGTAGTCAGCGTCGCGGTTGAGTCCCGGCGCCCATACAGAGTTAGCAGCATCTTTAATATGTTTGATTTGCTTTGGCGTGTAGTTAATAACGGCGGCGCCTAACTCAACTTCTGATAAGGATAAAACTAAGTTACCTAGTTTGGTTTGGTTATTCCAGACTTCAGCTATTTTTGAAGACGTACTTTTCTCAATAACGGGTGGCTTCACCGCAATAGGGGTTGCTGGCACCTTGGTTTCCACTCCATTTTGCACTGCTGAATTCTTTGCTGGTTGGTCATTGCACTCATCCCACCCCAAATTGTCTCTATTAGGCGCCAAAGGTATTGATGAAAACTTCGGAGTAAAAACATTGTTGTATGTCCAGTTTTCTAAGAACTGGTTTATTTTTTCATCCATATCTGAGCAATTGGGGTGGGATGGGCTTCTGTCTTGATTTGACGGGGTTTCTTGGGGTGGTGATTGAGATGGAATTGGTGTGCTGGGTGTGCTTGTTGCGATGCTACTATCCTTTGTTGAGAATGTACTACCGTTTGGTGGCGCCGAGAAGTTAAATCCAATTCCTTGAATTGCTGGGATGGTCTTTTTACCACTGGGGTGAGCTATTGTTACTTTCTTGGCTTTGGGGAATAGCTGTAAGAATCTTGGTATTACTTGATTTGCAGCTTTGACGTTTTTATCGCTCTTTTTGGCTTGCTCTACCCAGATGGCTTTGAGTTTTCCTTGTTTGGTTTCTTCGTAGTCGAGTGTACCGTTATCTTGATACCACTGTTCTAGTAGTGCCCAAATCTCGCTTGCGCTTTTGGTGCTGTCGGGGTTGTAGTTTAAACCAACGTCTAAAGAAAATTGGAATAGGTGACAGTTTTCGATCTGAATGTCTCTTAGTGTAGCTTCCGTACAAGAGTAATTAATACCTTCGCGCATCAAGTCTATTAATGCTTGTAGCACTTTATTTAAAAATGCTGGTACAACCATTGTTGCTAGAAATATTGGGTCGTATTTAAACCGGGGGTCTGCTTCTATTTCTCCCTTGCTTGGGTCGGCGCCAATTTTGAAGGTTTTATTGAAACTCAGTATTCCGTATCTGGTTGCAATTGCTTCTAGAGTTCCATTTATATCTGGTGTGTCGTTGACGTTGAAGATTGCAATACCTTCAGGAAGATAATCTTCTGCGTCTATTCCTTTGCGTTCGGAGTCTAAATTTTCACCTGTAATAAATGCTTTCAGACTTTGAATTGCGTCTAGTCTTTTTGTGTTGGCGTTTTCTGATGCCCAGTTTACCCGCGAGTTGATCAGTTTTGATAGTGAGAATTTACGTCCAGAATCGTAGGCAGCAAAGTCTGTAAGTGTACAACCTGTCATTCCCTGGCGCCCATACATTAGACTAACTACTTCTCTTAATGAATCTTTACCGTTGCTACCATCACCTTTGAGTAGCAGCGCGCGTACAGTGCGTCCTTTATATTGTCGTACCGTGGGAATATCTAATGATGCAGCGATGGTACGCAAGAATATTTGTAGTTGTGCTGGGTCGAGTGCTTCTAGTAAACGGTCGCAGTATTTTGAGTCGGCGTCTGGGTCATATTTAGCAATTGGTTTGTAGGTGTAGTACAAGTCTGGTGTGTGGTCGATAAGTTTCCAGCTAGGAACTGAGTCTTCCCAAACCATTTGTAATACACCGTTAGTACAGTTAATTCCTGGGGGGTTGAGTAATTCGGGCAATACACCAAATCGTATTTTGACCCACTCTAAAATTTTATGAACTGCGGCAGGGTTGGCGTAGGGATAACGAATTTCTCCCTTGTCAGAGACGGGGTACTTGTTACAAAAATTAGCAATCCGCGCTCTTTCGGTTACGTCATGACTATATATATAGTGGTCTGTTCCCCATTTATAAAGTTTGTTGTTAGCGCAAATCCAGCGTCTATCACCGTAGAGTATTTCCATCGCTTTTTGGGTGATTTCTGTGTTTGGCTCAAAGCTGTCGGGGATTGAATCAAATAAATCATAAGGATCAGAAACGATTCTTTCAAACTCTGCGCGTTCAGTTGCGGCGTGAATTTCTTGTTCTAGGCGCCGGATGAATTCTTCGGAGTCCATTTGTGCCAAGATTTCTTCAATATCTGCGGCGCCATGTGGTAAACTATCACAAATTTTTTCTGGGTTAATTAGAACGCAGGGTATTCCTAACTCGTTGCAGCACTGCTTAAAGGTTTCGGCTTTCTTTAACCCGGTTTGATCTGGGTCATGTAAGAAAACCATGACAACTGAGTTTAATGATTCTTTACTTTTAGTTAGAGCGAGTTTGATTTCTTCTGGTTTCCAGTTACTACCTTGGAATGTACTGCTAGCAATGCGAATACTTCGCGCAATTTCTACACACTTCTCACCTTCAAGCCATAGTAGTGCTGGTGTATTTGGAGCATTGGTTGCGGCGCCGATAGCTTCTTCTAATTTGTATGCACTCCAACTCACATCACCTTTTTTCCATTCAATTGAGCCATCATCTTTTTTATGGCACTGCATGAAAGTTTTATCCCGTCCCTTGGGTTTACTCGCGTCAGTCCAATCAAAACGATGTACTGATTGTGACTCGGAGTAAGTATAAGTAAGTTGGGTTACGGTATTTATTAATGAAACTTTTACGGGTATATACTCTACTGCTCCATTACCTGCATCTTCTTTTAGTGTTGAATAAGCTTCGTTTTTTTGAGCTTTTTTTACTGAATCTCTTACCCTGAGTGGTATAAATTCTGGCTTTCGTGGTTGTGGAGAATCTGTTGGTATTTCTGGTAGCCTGACTATGAAAGCATCTTGGGGGATAGGTACTGGTTTAAATTTGGAATGTTGAGGTTTGAACTGGATGCGCTGTGGTGGTGTGTAATTCTTATCCTGACCGGGTTTACGCTTCTCCCACGGAGCTACAGCTTGTCGAATATCTTTACACTCGCAATGGTTCCAGCATTTGTATGCACCTGTTTCTGGGTCAATTTCTAGGTTATGACCTTCACAAACAGGACAGTAATAGCGGTTTTTTTCCTTAGCTGGGGTAAGAAATTCCGCAAAGTTCCGAATGTCAAAGGTTTTTATTCTGTCTTGTAGCTGCACGTTCATTTGTTTTACTCCAAAGTAAAAGTTAGTTTTGGAGCGGGTTCCCACACTTTGCTACAACAGCGGCGCCTTTACTTGGTAACATCTGTACTAACAAGCAGACAAGAAAAATAACCAATATAAAATTAGCCACATACCTTTTCACCTTTTCAGTGTAAAATGGTTGTAACAAGGCGTGAGTTTAGAGAGAGTGTTTGGTAAAGAACTTGACTTTGGACTTCCTACATCTTTGGGTCTTGTTCTTAACTTAGTCTCTTACCCGCCTGACCATTTATTCAAATTAAATAGCTACTCCTTTACTGTAAAGCTTTTTTGCTCATAAGCTCTGAATAGCTTGGCCCCACAGTACAATTGTGCTGTTTGACTGCAAATCGATTTGTGTACCATAAAACATTCTATAGCGAATACGTGCGTTTAACACCATAGCTGAAACCATCTTTTTCCCTTAACGAAAATAAATACTCTTGCTTTGAACCATTCTAATTGAGTACTACAAATTAGACTAGTTACATTTGTGCTGTAACTGCCTACTTATATCAATATTTCCGTAGTTAAATTATGTGATGAGTTCATGGTAGAGAGCGAGCGGTACTCTTCATAAATAGCATCATATGAGATTGTACTCTACAAATAAGTAATTTTTGCAACTTGATAGCAAAAAAAAACTCTTGTGTGCTGCTCCGGCTCATAGAGTAACTATCAAGTTAAATAAAAACTCTTGCCAGTTGCCGATTACAAGATATTTCCCAAACCTTTACAGGTGAAATAGTCTGTCCTGACTACAAGCTATTTTATTTGTATGCGTCAATCGCTATATAGTAATGCATGTACCGATACATTTGGCTGCATTTTAAACTATCGATGGTACACACGTTAAATAAATATAGGCACCACGAGTATCAAACTTTGAGGTTTTTAGTTTACCCGCCCTCGTAATCTATTTAGTTTTAATAACTGTTTTTAAATATAAAGCATTTTTGCTCCCGTATTATTAGATGGCAATTTTTTGGAGTAACTCGGAGTCAATAGTAGTAAAAGAATACCGATACCCGTCAGACCGATGAATAGGTTTGGTATTTTTGGGACTAAAGCTTGTTTCTTTGCCTCCAAATGGAATAAATGCTAATGTTTTCGCCGCTTTCTTTACACGTCCCAATACAAAGCCACTTTTTTTCTTAACTTTTATGATATCACCAGCTTTCCAATCTTTTCTAACGTGTTTTGGTGCATAATCTTTGCGAGGGAAACCATGTTTATCTATTGTCACAAATTGGCGATTTCCATGTCCATTACATTTTACTCGTAGTGGCTGAAAAGTTTTTAATGTTACCAATTTTGACGCATTTACACATCCTGCATCAATAAAATGAGTTTTGGGCAGGTTTGATTTTACACGCATCATTTTAGTATAGGCGCCTGAACCGTAATGAACAGGAATATTTCTATGTGTCAATGACTCAAATAATTTGTTTCTGGTCGAATTAACCGCAGCAGCATTCCGAAGACTTTGTTTTTGGTGCTTTTTGATGTTGTTTAAACGAACCGGGTCATTTTTCAAAAATTCGTCTATTGATTGATTACTTTTATTTTGATTACATTGGTGACAAGACAATGTTAAATTATTGAATCTGTCTGATCCACCCTTTGATTTTGGTTGAATATGCTCAATTTCTAGAGGTATATCAGTAGCATCACAGTAAGCACATTTTCTACCCCAATGTTCTAACAGTGCTTCCCGTAAAGTATATCCCTGTAAAGTACCTTGTTGATATTCAATACCTTCTATAGAGGGGTTTTCTAGTTTCTGCATGTCAAATTTGACACGTTCGACTGCAATACTTTTTATCGGTGCTAGTTTAATAATACGCTTTACCCATGTCATAGTAGTATCAACTCGGTGTTGAAGACTAGGAGGCAACCAACCCGGTTGTTTTTTGTGGTTTGGTCGAATTGGACGATATCTAGTATTTCTGTTTCGTCTCTTTTTCCGAGTATTTGACCTTGAAGTTAAACTTTCAGAAATAGACAATCCACGATGTTCTAATTCCATCGCCCAAATGATTGTTTCTGTTTCAATTTCTACAAGAGCAATGCCAGTAAATTTGGAACCAGGATCAATGCGTAATTCCAAATAAGGTAGAGGTAATTCATCTACCGATTTTTTAAGAATGATTGTTGCTGGAAACCATTTAAATAGTGCTGCTTTTTGACTATCCAAGAGTTTCCTTGCTAATCCGGCAGTACACATTGTTAATGATTTTTGATTACTATCAAGTACAAAGATGAAATTAGTAGTCATTGTTGTGACTAGTCTCCATATGGGTAAAGTGTGCCTCGACACTGCTTACAGGCTTCTTGATAGTTTTCGGTTCGACGACAGTGGGAAAAATCGTTTTCATCCTTGACCGACGCTTGAGGCTGGCTAACCTCATTGAGTCCTGACCTGTAAGCGGACTAAAAGGGTTTTATCCCTAACGCAGAAGGAACAGTTCTACGTTGAGTCTGGACATGACCCGGAATTATTAGAATTACTCCTAATAACTACGTTTTCCCGTCACGCCATGCGAAGATAGCTTTGGCGCCGCCGCGCGTTCAAGAGTTCGTTAACTTTAGACTGCCTGTGGCGCCCATCCCTCATCCTACTATCAATCGCAACACTTAATAGCATACCCACAAGCCCCTTTTTTTAAGAAAAGTAAACAATCTGACAACGTGTATAAAATTTAATATCACTTTCCATAGGTAGTTAAATTTTTTTGACTACCTGTTTTTGTGTCAATATTCCACTTGGGAAACTTCAAGACTTCATGGTAACGAGCGCATAACTTCATAGTGCGGTGTTCCCAGAGTGCCAATATGCATTCTACTTCTTCAAGTATCGATTTGGCTAGAGAAAAGAAAAAAATACTTATTTTTACCCTGGCGTTCTATGTAGCTTTGAGTTAAGCAAAACGAAAATTGCTTGACGATTATTAGTGTTGCCTCAAACCTAGAAGGATGCTACGGTCTACTGGTCTTACAAGCTATTTTGCATTCTATGTATAGATTACTATCTAGTAATACGGTGTAAATATCTGGCTACAATTTATCCTTGTGGTGGAACTATGATAATTATCAGTGATATGACTTTAAATCTAACATCAAATTATTATTAGCATGGTAGATAGTCAATCTTTTCAAGCGATAACTATTAAATATTTTGGCTATTATTTGATAACTATAAGTCAATAAATATACTCAGCTATACACTTAAATAATAGCGAATAAATACAAATACTATACCCAATGTCACCTCCAATTCGCAATTCGCAGTTCGCAATTCGCAATTAAGACAAACAGTGAGGGCTTGT
>NZ_JBXXZH010000216.1:0-16168 GCF_059640475.1 Calothrix sp. CBUCES-K 9914 | reverse complement strand
TCTCAATTAAATCGTCTAATTATCAATAAAAACATGATTTTTGCGCTAAAAGTACCCCGAAATGGGCGATTTATATCCCTAATTTTCGGCACTTAACAAAATCGCACTGCTCCCTGAGCAGTTTTTGACTGTACCATTATATTTGTTCGACTGTACCAAGCTTTTTCGATTAAGAATATCAAGATTTTATTTAATATTAACTTGGTTACATATTGTCATTATTATTTGTATATTTTCTCAAAAAATGTATAAAAAATCATGATTTTTAAAGCATAATAATTAAAAGAAAAATATTAACTACTTCTTGGGTAACGCTATCTAGTTAGGATTCTAATATTAATTTGTTATCCCTTACTCTAATCGACTTTAATTTTCTTACTGTTACATCTGCTTCTTTACGATTTTTTACTCTTTTTGACTCCAATAATTTGGGAGCAAATATATCTTCTCTTTCAAAGCCGAGAATAAAATCAATAATGTTTGAAGAAACATAGTCTTCTACAGGTTTGTAATTAGAGCCATAAACCACTTTATTAAAAGTACTTATTAATCGGTGAGATTCATAAACTTTCCCATCTCGCAAAGTAAAGTTAATCGCTTTTTGAATGTAAACATGCTTTTTAAACTTGAAAAAAAAGAAGGAAAAAACTTTTTCCATAATAACTTCATTATCTCGGATATCAAAGCACGTTAATCTGTTACCCACTTTATCTATAATGATTTTTTTTAAATATTCAAGATACACTTCAAGGTGAAGTACGTTTATATCGCTTGCTGTTAATACCAGTTGTGCCTTTTGGTCAAAAAGAATACTTATTTTGAAAGCTAATACACGTCCCCTGACTTGTTGATAATTTTCAAAACAAATTTCTTTTAGCTTATCAGGTAAGCCTAACTCTATATCTATTTTTTTACTCCAAAACATTAGGCTTATTAAATTATCAACAATCCATAATAAAATATTGATATTAAAGGGGGAAAGAGTAAAAATCATTAGCTCTACAATTTATTAAAAGTGTATAAAATTATATAATATAAAGGAAACTTATAGAATTGTCCAAACTTATATAACTTGATGAAAATTGCTGTAACTTAGTAACAATATAACCGAGCTGTGTCTAACGTCAATTATAGATTAATCTATTTTTACAGGAAACTTTATTTTTTTACCTTCACGGAAATTCTCAACAAGTTTTGCAAAAGCACGGCATCTGTCAATATTTATAGTTATTATGTTTTCTAATCCGCTGGGCAGAGCAATTCCTATTTCATGCATTTTAACTGTAAATAAATGTTGTTTTTCATCTATCATTAATTTAATATATATCTGATTTGTAATTTCAGCTATTCTCATTTCTAATACAATCAAAGGCTTATTAAGAGCTTGTTTATTACAAAATTCAGGTATGCTAAACATTTTTATCCTTCTTTTAATTACACTCTGTTCCAAATATCTAAAAACATTTACAATATTATAACTCTCTGAAACTTGAAGTGGTTAACTGAATTTGGCAGGAGGAAAAAATGATACAAAAAGCTGCACTTTTGAAAAAGTCTACTGAACTTGGATGCTCACTGGAAGCTACAATCGAAATGGCAATATCGAGCTTTTTAGACTCTGAAGCGTTTAGCTTTGAGGATTGTCTACTTACTCAACGTTTGAAAGATCAGCAATTGAGATTCGGTGCGTGACGCTACAAGTCTTATTACTACGTTGAAATTCTTTCATGGCGTCACGCACCCTACGTTGGAATTGTTGCGTTTACGTGTGTCGGCGCCTTACTCTCTTTAAAGCACTCTACGATAATATATCTGATGGCGCCAGAAACGACACCCGTAGCGGCAGTTCCGGTAATAGATTATCATTCGTCACCAGAAGCATCTAATTTGGTGCTGCCAAAACCTGCTATTCAGCAAATTACTTGTAAGAACTGGCATTTTGAAATACAGCGTCAACCTACCCATGATACTGGTGAACACCGTCATAATATGAATTTGGTAACGATGGTGACATCAAAGACTCCTATTAATCAATCTATTGATGGGCAAACACAGCGAAATTTAGTTGGTGATAATAATTTATTTATTCGGGGTTCGTAAGGTACAAATTGCGACTTATGCGGATGGTTTACCACGTCACAAGCTTAACCACGTTTTAGATTATATTAGAGCAAACCTTAATAATAGTCTTGGGTTAGAAGAATTAGCGCAACAGGTAGGAATGAGTCAGTTTTATTTTAGCCGCTTGTTTAAACAGTCTTTAGGAATTACACCCCACCAGGGGGTTGGGGGGGATCAAAATTAGGAGAACAAAAAAATGGAACTTCGCGCGCGCGTCCAAGAATTATTAGACTTTTTCAAAACAAACCCACCCGTTGAGGAAATATACGAACGTTTTTACGATGAAAACGTTGTAGTGCAGGAGAACTTAGAGGCGCCACGTGTTGGACGCGCACTAAGTATCGAACGTCAAAAGCGCATGAACGCGAACATCAAGGAAGTACATAATTTCCAAATAGGGTCAGTTTTGGTAGATGGAGATAAATCTGTAGTGGAAATGCACATCGAAGTTACAACTCAGGATGGATATCGCATCCATATTGAGGAATTAGGGATGCAAACATGGAACAATGGAAGAATTGTCCATGAACGCTATTTTTATGACCCAAGTAGTTATCAAGGACTTGCCAAAGAAATTAACCAAATACATTAGGTATG
The DNA here is from genome assembly GCF_059640475.1 of Calothrix sp. CBUCES-K 9914. Taxonomy (NCBI): domain Bacteria; kingdom Bacillati; phylum Cyanobacteriota; class Cyanophyceae; order Nostocales; family Calotrichaceae; genus Calothrix; species Calothrix sp. CBUCES-K 9914. Next base: position 13,450 of record NZ_JBXXZH010000216.1, on the reverse strand, counting down.
AAAGCTTACCAAATTCAAGACGCTTCAGGTATTGATGGCTTAAAGCTAGTGGAAATTCCAGAACCATCACCCGGTTTTGGGCAAGTTTTAATCAAAGTTCAAGCAACTTCGCTTAATTATCGAGACACTGCTGTAGTTGCAGGCGCCTATCCCAATCAAAAACTACCATTAATTCCATTATCTGATGGTGCTGGTGAGGTAGTAGCGGTAGGTGAAAGTGTTACGCGCGTTAAAGTTGGTGATAGAGTTGCAGGTTGTTTTTTTCAAGACTGGGTTGCGGGTAAATTAACTAGGCAAAAAATTCTATCAGCTTTAGGTGGTTCTATTGATGGAATGTTAACTGAGTATGTTGTCCTAAATCAAGATGGAGTGGTTATATTACCAGAGCATTTTTCTTATGAAGATGGCGCCACTCTTCCTTGTGCTGCTGTTACTGCATGGCAAGCTTTAGTAACTAGAGGTGGGTTAGCAGCAGGAGAAACTGTACTGTTATTAGGTACGGGTGGTGTTTCTATTTTTGCATTACAATTTGCCCGCATTACTGGTGCCAAAATTATTATTACATCGAGTAGCGACGAAAAATTAGAACGCGCCAAACAAATGGGCGCCGCAGAAACTATTAATTACAAAACTTATCCAAACTGGCACGAGCAAGTTCGCGAACTTACTCAGCAAGAGGGTGTAGACCAAGTTGTTGAAGTTGGTGGTGCTGGAACATTAGATAAATCATTACGCTCTGTTCGTGTTGGTGGTCGCGTGAGTTTGATTGGTGTTTTAGCGGGGAAAGGTGGAAATGTAAACCATACTAATATCCTTTTAAAAAGTATTGATGTACAAGGAATTTATGTAGGTAGTCGAGAAATGTTTGAAGCCATGAATAAAGCTATTACATTACATCAAATACGTCCTGTTATCGATAAAGTTTTTCCATTTTATGATGCTCCCGAAGCTTATCGTCATCTACAAAGCGGCGCCCACTTTGGTAAAGTTGTTATTAAATTTTAGATTTGTTGGAGAATATTATGCAGTTTTTAGTTATTGCTAAAGTTATTCCAGGTGTTCCAATGGAGAAGGTATTACCCTTGGTTAAACCAGAAGCAGCAAAAGTTTGGGAATATTATGCAGCCGATGCAGTTCGTAATACCTATTATATAGCTGATATGAGTGGCGCCGTTTTACTTTGGGAGGCGCCTAGCTTGGAAGCTGTTACCAAGATGGTATCTCAATTATCAATGGTACAAGAAGGTGTTTTACAAACTGATATTACACCATTAAAACCTTACACAGGTACAGAATCATTGTTCGCAAAATAAACCGACCGTAGGATAGGCGTCCCGCCTGTCCTACATATTCACGGACAGGCAAGATGCCTGCCCCACAAGAATATATCCTATTTTAAATAAAATAAAACATCAATTATCCTACAGCTTATTACGCGCTGTTCAATCTTGCTAAAGCTAAACCTGGAGAAACTGTATTTGTACATGGCGCCAGTGGTGCAGTTGGAAGTGCCGCAGTACAAATAGCGCGCGCTTATGGTTTAAAAGTAGTTGGAAGTGCAGGAAGTCAACAATCAACGAGCCAGCTTCAAACTAATTGCTGGCTTTTTGATAAAATCGGGGAGCTTATAATGCTCTTTTTTCTACCAATTTTTTTTTGAGTATTTTTAGTATTGTTATTAGCCTGCGTAGGCAGGCTTTGTATAATAGCCCCAGGCTTCTAGCCTGCGGGCGTTATGGGCGTTATATGAGTATTAATAGGCGCATAAATTTTAACTTTAAATAATATTCAATTACGCCATTTGAACTCCAATATCTAAAGTTGCTGCATAGCCATTTTCAGTAGGAGTAAGCTTGAGTAACATTTGGGCGCCACCATCATTAAATATTCCGTCTTGAGCGTTGTTTGCTGTGCGCTGTCCTTTGCTAACATAAGGCGCCTTTGTATATACTTGGTCAGAAATTGAGTCATCAAAATATAGCTGTGATGTAAATTCGTAAGCTTGTCCTGATGTTGGCTGTGTGCGAACTTTAACGTGTATATGCACAGTTCTGCCTGGATACCAACCAGGATAAATGGTTGTAAAATTAACTGTTCCGTTTGCGTCTGTTGTTTGATAACCGCGTAGGTACTTTTTGCCAACGGTATTAAAGCTTCGGTCTTGTACGTCTGAATAAACCCCTATTGCGTCACAATGCCAAATGTCTACAATTGCATTTTCTAAGGGTATGCATCCGTTGCTGCTAACTTGGGAAATTTTTAGTTTTAATTGCAGTGGTACGCCTTCTTTGACTGTACCGTCTGTTGGGTCGGTGCGAATATCGGAACGGTTGAGCTTTTCGTCTACGAAGTATGGTCCTTCGGTTTGCTCCGGACTTACTACACATGCAAGTGAGGTAAGTTTAGGTTTTGAAGTATATTGTGCCTGCGCGGAGCTAGATTTTCTACTTGTGCATCCTATTACTAGTATTGCTGTTCCGGCTGCGCTAAGTAAAGATAGTGTTTGTCTTCGAGTTAGTAGATTTTTCATGTGTTTTGTGAGTTTGATCCCCCCTAACCCCCCTTAATAAGGGGGGAATAAGAGGTTTTTGGTAGATATTTGAGTTATTTTGCTTTTTTTGGAGCTTCACCTGGGGGATGAGGTGGAATTCCAAGTGCATCTATTAGTTTTTGTTCTGTTACGCCGAGTTTTGCTGCTGCGGCTTTAAAATCAGGACGTGGTGGGCGCCCATTTCTGTCGGAAGGGTTTGGAGGATTTGCTGGTACTCCTAAAGCATCTTTTAATTGTGTTTCGGTTACGCCGAGTTTTGCTGCTGCGGCTTTAAAATCAGGACGTGGTGGGCGCCCGTTTCTGTCGGAAGGGTTTGGAGGATTTGCGGGTACTCCCAACGCTTCTTTTAATTGTGCTTCGGTTACTCCTAATTTAGTTGCAGCTGCCGCAAAATCAATTCTGGGTCGTTTGTGCTGTCCCTCTGGTCGTTCGTTAGGTGGTTGTTGTGCTTGTGCGATTTGATTTATAGGTTTAGCGTTTGCTTGGTTGAGTGAAATAAAACCAACTAGAACGGGAATTGCGGTTACAGCTAAAAATTTAACTTTACGAATATTCATCTATCTTGGGATGGATTGTTTACTAGGTTGCTTACATTTATTATTCAACCTACCCAAAATTACAGTTTGCCATTTTTTTAAATTACAGTTTTGTAATTTAATCTAGTACATGGGTTTGATTAATGGGTTTAATTACGGAGAGAACGCTATCCGCCAAAATGATGAGAGGGGAATCCTGAAGTATTTGTGGCTAGAGTAAATAAATCGCCAGAATAAAAGCTATTTTGAATTTCTGTCTCACTTAAACCTACTGATGCTGTTGTAATGTAAAGCGTCGTCATGTCTTCATTGCCAAAAGTGCAGCAAGTCGGACGCGCGACTGGCATCATTACTCGCATCATCTCTTTGCCAGAGGGGTCAAACCTGATAATACACCAACCGTCCCACATTGCCGACCAGATGCAACCTGAGCGATCTACTGTCAAACCATCTGGGACAAAGGATTCAGCTGTTAAATCAATAAATACTCGACGGTTACTAATATCGCCACTTTTCGCATCAAAATCAAAGGCGTAGATAGTTTTGAGGGGCGAATCAGTGATATAAAATGTCTTTTCGTCAGGACTCCATCCTAAGCCATTAGATATTGTCAGTCCGGTTAGTAGTGTGTGTAAGGAACCATCGGGGTCATAACGGTACAAACGACCGTTTGGTTCAGAAGGATTCATTGAACCAAACCAAAAACGTCCTGCTGCATCACACTTACCATCATTGGAGCGCATGTCATGATGATTATGTTCTATATCTATAATTGGCGTAACTTGACCGTGAAGAGTATCCAAAAAAGCTAGTCGGTTACGTTGAGCCATAATGAGACGATTAGTCCCTGCTGGTGCAATACAACCTACCACTTCACCCACATCAAAATGTTTGTTGGCGCCAGTAGCCGGATTATACTGGTGTACACGATGGTTGTAGATATCAACCCAGTACAACAGTTGCTCCGATTGGTTCCAACAAGGTCCTTCCCCTAAACGTGCCCTGACTTCGAGAATATTTTTCAGCACGAGTATTACGTAACGCTCATTAACATCACTGAGACATTATAATTTAATTGTAGGTTGGGTGGAGAAACGGAACCCAACTAAAGCTCAAGTTTTCCATTAGGATATTGTATCAAAGTAAATGTGGAAACAATGAAGTTGCGCTCCGTCTACAAACGCCAATGCATTAGGTGCAACTTTGGTACTAGGGTGCCAGGAAGGTTTAGCAGCTTATTACGATGCAGCTTATTTGGAATTGGCGCTGCGTTTGCTGTCTTGCATTGAATAGCCAATAATTAGTTTATTTCCATAAAACGGGTTAACTCCTGACATAATTTGTGAGTGCATATGGTATTGCTTGATTAGCATTATGGTTTTTTGAGCTTTTGCACAATATTTTGGTGGGCAGTGCCCACCCTACAGACCGGGACGCAATATTTTCTCTGCGAGTTGAGGTAGCCAACGTTGAAGGAAAAATAGCAGTTTAACTTTACCTATTCGCATTTCATAGTGTGATTGTGTAAAATTACGCCAAAATTCTTCGACTAAAGCGTTAGTAGATATTTTGCCTTGACCTCGTCCTTCGGTCATTGGTGTGTCAACTAATGGCGCCACAATTTCGTAAACTTCAATTGGTGTTGTCTCTAGCTGCCATCGTAATGCTTTTGTTGCTATATGAAGTCCAGCTTTGCTGCTACAGTAAACTGGGGCACTTTGTTTTGGTACAATCCCTAAACCAGAGGAGACATTAATAATTGCTGCGTTGGGTTTTGTTAATAAATGCGGCAATGTTAGTTTAATTAATTGTAACGGAGCAACTAAGTTTGTGCGTAATTCTATATCAATTTGCTCTGCTGTTATTTCTGTGTCTGTAAAGTCATAATTATATTGAATACCCGCATTATTAATCAAAATATTCACGTCTGGATATTTGTTAACTAAGCGCTGTAATCCTTCTAAATTGGTCATGTCAGCAACTTCTGTAAGTAGATCAGGAAATACTTGTTTCACTTCGGCTAATTTTTCCTGATTTCTTCCAGTGATGATAACTTTATTATTTTCTTGAAGAAATTTTTTTGCTAGCGCTAAACCTATTCCTGATGAACCTCCAGTTATTAAAACGACGTTATTACTTGTTTGCACTTTTGTCTCGAAGCTTAACTTTGTATCTGGAATTGCTAATTTGACGGCAAAAGCGGCAATAATTATCAAACCAGCGCTAAATAAGTAAGGTGTCTGTGGGTTAATGTTTTGATATAGCCAACCTGCCATTAAAGGAGCAATAATTCTGGCTAATGCTTGTACTGTTTGAATACTGCTGTTAATGCGTCCCTGAACTTCAGAACTTGTGCTTCTTGATATTAAACCTACCAAAGAAGTCTCTGCGAGAGGTTGCCCAACTCCCACTATTAAGCTTGCTGTGTAAAGAAACAGAGGTAAACCTGTGATGGGGAAAATACTATATGATATAAACGCGATGACCATTAAGCTGGCGCCGAAAAACGTCATGCTCACTTCGCCCAGTTTTGGTAACAGCCAAGGAATTATGATTATTTGAGAGATAACGCTAACTATGCCAAATAGGGCAAATAGTGGTGCAATACGTTCTGGTTTCCAATTAAATAGCTCCGAAGCTAACGCTGGTAAGTTAGAAATAAGCGCGAACATTGCCATGTTGACAATAAGAAAACTTAACATTAACCAACGTAAATGTGGTAATGCTAAACTTGCCTGTAACTGAGTAAATGGGTTGAGTTGAAGCAAGCTTGGTAAAGATGTTCGTTTAGATTGGGGTAAAGTTTCTACCATCGCGAAGTATCCCCATACCAAAGCAATACCAAAAGCAAGCGCAACAATATAAACAGGTGTAGTAAGATTTACGCGCGATAATACTCCACTTAGAATCGGGCCAATAATTAAACCAAAAGCGATAGCACCGCTAACCCATGAAAAAGCACGGGTACGTTGCTGTTTTTCTGTGGTATCGGCAATTGATGCAAATACCGTGCTAGCAGTACCATCCGTTAAACCAACAATTATCCATCCAGCAAATAATATACTTAAATTACCACCAATAGCAAAAATAGAATATCCAACACTGGCGCCTAATAAACTTAAGAGCATTATTGAACGTCGTCCGTAAACGTCGCTCAATACTCCTATTGCAGGAAGTGTTAAAAATTGCGCTAGAGAAAAACTCGCATATAATAATCCAACGTCCCAAGCGGTGCCAGCATAAGGTTCTACTAAGCTTGGCATTAGTGGGTTGAGTACACCAAAGCCTAAAAATGAGAGGAATCCTCCGTATAAGGTAAAAAGACTTAATGTGTTAGTATGTGATGTTTTGTTGACCATAGTAGATTGAGATTAATTATGTTTTCTCAATCTGTTGTATTCTGAAGCTATATATAAGTCATTAACATATGTTAATTTTTCTATTCATTTGGTTTAAGTGCTTTACGAATACGACTTAGTGACACAGGAGAAATACCAAGGTACGAAGCAATATGATATTGCTTGACTCGATTTTCTAATTCGGGGTACTCGATTAAAAACTTTTTGTATCGAGTTGTTGCATCGTCTAAAAGTAATTCTCCTTCGCGTCTTTCTTTTTTGATAAACAATGCTTCTATAAATCGATGCTGGATTGTTTGCCAGCAATGATGCTCTTGACAAAGTTGTTGATAGCTTTTATAATCAGCAACTAACAATAATGAATCTTCTAACGCTTCAATGTTAAACTGAGCTGGTTGATTTAACAGCAACGCACTGTAAGCAGCAACAAAGTCATTTTCTGGGCAGAAGGATTTTGTAAATTCTACACCTGCATTATTAACATAATAAAGACGTAACAGACCTGAAGCAACAAATCCAATTTTTGTAGTAATTTCACCCGCGCGAATCAAAAATTCACCCGCAGTTAAGCTAAACGGGTAGAAAGTATTGGTTAATTTCTGGAGTTCATTCTCAGGTATTTCTGTAATGGCTTGCAAAAAGTTACTGAGTTGGGCATAAGCAGAGGTATACATGAAATAAGTTGTGAGATGAGGGAAACTTTAATAATCAATTTAATATATTTCCCAGGAGATAGGATAATTGTAACCGTTTAAGGGGCGCCTGTTTGTTATTGTTTGTTTCAACCCATGAGTTCATCTGCTTTCAAATATCCTTTATGCTTTTTAGCAGTGTCTAATATATGCTTATACATTAAACTAGATTCACTCTCCAATTCTGTGTAGTTATGAGATGAACCAGTTATGATAAGTAAATTTCTAGCTCGACTCATCGCCACATTAACGCGCTCTGGTGTTCTTAAAAACTCGCTTGGCAGTACATTCGGTTCATTTAAGACAAGGCTGACAAACATAATATCTTTTTCGAGACCTTGAAATTCATCAACTGTTCCAATGGTAAGTGTGACGTTTTCGGGTAATTTAATCTTTTTTTGCTCCACCAAACTTTTAATCAGGTTAGTTTGAGCTTTATATACAGAGGTTATACCTATTTCTGTTTTTTTAGGCGCTTTTTTATTTGTTTCTAAATTTTTCGCTATTTTCTCAAGGAATAAAGTTATAAATTCTGCTTCTTGTAAGTTCTGCCGACCTGTTCCAACTTGCTGATGATGCCATTCACTCTTATCAACAGGTAAATCTGCCCAAACTAGATGTTGTCCTTGAGATAACCACTTCTGAATCTTGATTCTATGCACACGCTTGTTGTCTTGATCTTTGGAACCCATAGTTAATTGACCTTGATAAAATGGGTTAATTGCCTCCATAATTTGAGAGTGCATACGGTATTGCTGTGTTAGCATAAAGGTTCGGAAAGCTTTAATCTCATCTAAATACTCATACCGCTCTTTAAATATAGATGTAGATAATTTTTTTCGTAGCTCCTCGACCTCGATGCCTAGAGCATTAGCAGCTTCAGTCAAACAGGATTCTTCTCCAAATACAGGCGGTAGTTGTTTATGGTCTCCTACTAAAATAATTTTTTTACCTAGTAGACAAGCTACTAATAGTTCGGTTGCTGTAGCTTTAGATACTTCATCAATAATTACAACATCAAATTCTGGGAAATATTCTAAAAAATCTTTTCTGCCTGTGTGTATACAAGTGGCGCCGACAAGATTAGTCTGTTGTAAATAAAGTTCATATTGTTCATCAGTAATTTCTATTTTACCCGTTTTATTTCGAGCTATCGAATCTTTTTCGATTTGAAGTTTAGTTTTTAGTTGTCTAGCCCCTGCCTCACCACCTACGGATTCTAATTTTAACCAATAGTCTCTTTCCATATTCAACATCTCATAATCTGGAACAGGTTTATCAAGTGCCTGTGGTATATTTTTTTGAAGTTGTAGCTCTTTCCATCGCTGATGACCTAATTCATATTTGTCATCATTTGTTTTGACATCATTAATTATTTGATTGTATTCTTGGTTTAATGAGTTAACTTTATTTAAAAGTGACTGTTCCTCATCTATGTATTTATTCGGTAAGGATAGGTTTGAATTGTACATAGCTACTAATAAATCTTTGAAAGGTAGAATAGTCTTATTTTCAAAAGAGTTAATATAATCTTTGATATTATCAGCCATTGATTGAAGACTTTTACTAATCTGAGTTAGATTTTCAATATTCAGAGATTCATCAATTGTTATCAATGGTCTTTCGCTATCATTTGCAAACGTCTCATTAAATAATTGTCGATAAGCTTTTGCGTCATCTAATATAGATTGTGCATTTTCTTCTATTAAGAGGTTGTAATGATCTTCTTCTACTTTTAATTTCTTTCTTTCTTGATCATATCGATGAAAAATTTTATCAACTTTAACTTCTGCTTCTTTTAATGCTGATTTATACTCTTCATATATTTTTTTTGCAAGAGGAGATTTTTGAGTGTGAAAAAAACGGCTTTCGTCCGATATATTTTCAATAGAGTTTTTTAATTGTACTTCGGCACGATGTAGAGCTTTCTTATAAAGGCGCCCTACAATAGGTAATGAAGCTAGTATTTTAAGATTGACTAATTTATCATATATATATTCGTATTGATTAATTGCTTCTGGTAGTAGATTTATTTCTGCATCTGACCATAAACGAATTAACTGAACAAATATTTGGTGGTGCCTCAAAATTTTCAAAGCATCCAAGAAAAGTTTTATAAACTTATTGCGTTTAATAACAAAATATTTTTTGAGTGTAATCAAGTTTTTGAATTCACTCAATCTATTATATGTATTTTTATAAGTAGAACTTAAAGAAACAGCTTTTGAGTCACTGGTAATTCCGTAGTCAAGTATATGTTTGAGCCTATCTGCAATATAATCCTGATTTTCCCTCTCTAAAGATACTTTTTTAAAAGAATCTTTAATATCTTTCTTGACATCTATAGAATCCTGTAGTCTAAAAATAGTTGTTGCAATTTTGGAACGCAAAGACTCACAATTCTCTTGAAGCTGGAAAACCTTGCCACCTGGTTTGATATTTGAGAGTTGCTGCTGAAGATAAGTTGCCAATTCCAAAAGTCTCACGTCTCTCTGAGTCCAAATATTGTCAGATTTACTAATAGTAATTTTAGTTAATGGCTGCCATAATTCGTTACTGTATTCAGAAATAACTTGATAATTTGGTAACTGAATAAGTTCTTGGAGTAATTTCTGAATCTTATCAATATATAAATTCGTCTGTTTCAAATTATGTAAATTTTCTGTACCCTTGTCAAGCTCTATTTTTATATTTTTGGCATCAGCTAATAATCTGCTTTTTTCTTGCTGCCAGTGTGCCCATTGAGAAATTTTTTCCCAGTCTATAATAAATAAGTCTACTAGGCGAGCATTTTTCTCCAGTTCTACCAAAGTATGAGAAGATTTTTCTGCTGCCAATTTTAGGTATCTTTTGACTGCGTTTTTACCAACCAAATCTTGAGCTTTTTCACTAACCTTTTTGCTATCACCTAGTCTAATAATGCGTATATCTGGATGATTTGGTAATCCTGATAATATATTATCTATCGGTAAATGAGACTGGCAACACACAAGCACTCGTTTGCCTTGGAGAATAAATTGATAGCAAAGCTCTAAAATAACTGTTGATTTTCCTGTTCCTGGTGGTCCTTGTATACAAAACAAGTCTGGTGAAGCTATTGCAGCACTTATTGCTTGGATTTGAGAGCCGTTAAATATTTTATTTAAACATTTTTCTATAGGTATGGCTTCAACACTGGGTATGGGTGAAAGCTCTAGCTCTTCATTGCTACCGTAAATAAATTTGTCTAATATAGGCGAATTACCGCCACCTTTTCTCAAACGCTCCAGTGCATCAATTTGGAGTCGAATTTGATGTAATTCTCCGATTGTAGAATTAGCAATCAATCCATTGGCAGGAATTAAGTCTATATATTCTTGATTTAATGAGACTTTGAGTATACGTGTTTGTTGATTAAATGATTCAAATTTTACAGATATTTTATTGAAATCTGCAAAATTTATCTCTTGCATTAGTTCTATAATACTTTTTTCTGACGTTTGCAATTTAGATTGATTCTCTATGATTTTAGGTGATAGATAACCTCGAACGGCGCCGCTATCGTCAGTTACCCAGAAAAAACGATTGCTTTCTTGATACTGTTGATAAAGTTTTTGGAATGAGATATTGCTAGGAACAATAGGTATAATCTCATGTGCTTTTAATGTTTTGATTGTATATAAGCTTATTTCCGAACCTTGGCCCCACTGATTAATAGTTTTTATGATTTCTGCCGAAATAACTGTAGCAAGAGTAAGATATAAGCACGCCGAATTATTTGGGTCTCTTTTAGAAGCAATAAAAGGTATTTGAAAATGCTTTTGCTTAAGAAATTTTTGAAGTAAATTTAAGTAAACTTGCCAGTATTTCAGTCGTTTACTGACTTCGCTTTGTTCTTGTTCGTGCTTATAAATTTCTTTCATATCTATTATAAATTAAGGCTTTACGCCTGTAGAAAAGCCCTGATGAATACCTATGTATAAAAAACAAAGAATATTTTTAGCCGATATCAGGCAGAAGTTTAGTTTTTTGGTATAGCAGTCCTATATCTCAAGTAAAACCTGCGGTGCCCAGATACCCGACTCCATAACAGGAAGTCGGGGATATAAAGTTTCACATTTTTACACAGGATTTATGACTGGTATGTCTATGTCAACTCTTATTTTTTTACAGTATTAGCTGATTTTCAAGCGTAATATCACGTAGAGACGCTATTTAATCCCTGCGGGACACTCCGTGAACGCGTCTTTACCAAAGCAAAGGCGCCAATTACACTGGTCAACCAGCAGTCAACTCTTTTTATATCCCACATTCTAAAAAATAAATAGCAATGGAATTACAAATTTGTAATTTGAGCCGAAGCATGGCGAATCTATAATAGAACTGTATGTAAATTCGTAAGCTGATGAACGTTCTGTTTGTCGAAGATGAAGCAAAAATTGCGAACTTCGTCACATCGGGGTTGAAGGAGCAAGGTTTTGTCGTGGATTACTGTGATAATGGTGATGATGGTTATCTACGCGCGTTGGATAATCAGTACGACGCAATTGTACTTGATATTATGCTTCCGGGAAAAGATGGATTATCGATTCTCAAACAACTTCGGCGCCAGGGTCGTAACACTCCTGTAATATTGTTAACGGCTCGTAACGAATTAGATGACCGTCTGGAAGGGTTGAATTTAGGCGCCGATGATTATATTGCAAAGCCGTTTTTTGTAGAAGAGTTAGCAGCTCGAATTCATGCTGTTGTACGTCGAAGTGTGGGTGAGCGTCAAAATGTACTTGGTGTGGGAGCTATTAAACTCGACCGTATTACACGCTCGTGTACTTGTTATCAACGGGCAATAGAACTTACTAGTCGCGAGTTTAATCTTTTAGAATATTTAATGCGCTCTCCGGGAAGGGTATTTACTCGTACCCAAATTTTAGAACATGTTTGGGGCTATGACTTTAACCCGAATACAAATGTAGTGGATGTTTGTATCCAACGAATTCGCAAAAAAATTGACCCTCTTGATGAAATAGGTTGCATTGAAAGTATTCGCGGGGTTGGATATCGGTTTCGTCAACCAGAACAAAAATGAAATTACCTTCGTTTAGATTAAGAGTTGCACTATTATCTGCGGCACTTGCTGGTAGTGCATTAGTCGGGTTTGGCGCCCTTTGTTGGTTTCAGATTTATAACGCTCGAATTGGTAAGCTTGATGCAGAACTTTTCAATCAGTTGATGCGCGCGACTGGCCCACCAAGGCGAGAACCACAAAATCAAGACCGATGGCAAGTCAACGAAAGCATATTGAGCGATAATTTTTCAACAACTACAACTATTCCGGTTGCGTTACTAGTGTTGGATGCAAATGGCAATACACTATATCAATCAAAATCACATACCAGTTTAAATAATTTACTACTTGACTATCTTAAGTCGGTGCCTCTACCACCACCCCCACCAAAACCTCCACACCAACTCAGAACTCAGCACTCAGCACTCAGGACTCCACCACGTATACGTCCACCTAAATTTGTTACAGAATATACTGAAAAACAGGCTTGGCGAATTGGCGCCATAAAATCTCCTGATGTTCAGATTGCGGTTGCGGTTAGTTTAGAAGCTGTTAATCAAGAAATGATTACTATTCGCAATATATTTATTATTTCAATTCCCGCAGTGCTTTTTTTAGTAGCAGTTGGCGCCTGGTTACTTTCTGGTAGTGCTTTACGTCCCATTCGACAATTAACAAGCGTTATTCAAAATGTTACCGTTAAAGGATTAGATAAACGAATTCCTGTTGGTACAACCGATGTTGAATTTGTCGAGCTAATTCAAGTGTTTAACCAAATGCTCGAACGTTTAGAACGCAGTTTTACACAAGCATCGCGTTTTAGTGGTGATGCTGCTCACGAATTAAAAACCCCATTAACTATTTTACAAGGCGAACTCGAAAGAACGCTGCAACAAGTTGAACCAGGTTCTGTTGTACAGCAGCGTTTAAGCAATTTATTAGATGAAGTACGGCGCCTGAGTAGTATTATGCGGAAACTTTTACTACTATCTCTAGCTGATGCTGGACAAATGAACTTGATAAAAGTAGAAGTGAATATGTCTGAGTTATTAACTGAGATGGTAGAAGATATAGAACTATTGGCGCCGCACTTAAGCGTACATACTAATATAAGTAATGGACTACAAGTAAAAGGCGACCGCGACCTTTTGAATCAAGTTTTACAAAACCTCTTAAGTAATGCTATTAAATATAATATTCCCAACGGTTGGATAAATATTGACGCTTATCAAAATCAAACTACTCTCCACGTCACAATTACTAACGCT
>NZ_JBXXZH010000215.1:0-16191 GCF_059640475.1 Calothrix sp. CBUCES-K 9914 | reverse complement strand
TGATTTTTCAAGATTTTTAGGGAACGAATCAGCCCTGCCTTATTAAGGGGGGTTGGGGGGATTAAATGCAAAATATAAATCATGTTCTGAATCGCAAGTTAATAATTATGTTAGCTACAATTAATTCAAACATAAATAATATTGTTGTCGCTAACCTTTTACAAAGTTGGTTAGCCGCGCGAGCTAGCGAAAAAGCAATGAATTGGCTTTCGACAAAATGTGATGAAATCAAATCAGGTGCCGAAATAAGTATATTTTATGCTGCATTTAGCGCTGTGCCACGTTATACAGGCAAACAAGATTTGGATTTAACAAGTGAAGAATTAGAAGCGGCTTTGAATGTACACAAGGGCTGGTTTCCAAGCAATTGGAGTGTAGACCAAGCCGCGCGCACAATACTAGTATTAAGTTTACCAGACAGCAATCAAAAGCAGTATTTACAAATATTAGAACAATTATTTAATGCTGCTGATGTTGGTGAACTAGTTGCATTATATCAAGCTTTACCGCTTTTATCTTATTCTGGACGACTACAAAAGCGCGCGGCAGAAGGTGTTCGCAGTAATATGACTGCTGTATTTAATGCTATAGCTTTGAATAATTCTTACCCAAGTGAGTATTTTGATAACCAAGCGTGGAATCAAATGGTGTTAAAAGCGCTCTTTGTAGGAAGTCCTTTATCTCAAATTCAAGGTTTGGAACAACGTGCAAATCCTCAACTTGCACAGATGTTAAATGATTATGTCAGCGAACGTCAAGCTGCTAAACGAAGTGTGGCGCCTGAACTTTGGCAATTATTAGAGAAAACTCCTAACTCCTAATTCATGATGTATATAGATCCTCACATTCATATGAGTTCGCGCACTACCGATGATTACGAGCGGATGCGTGATGCTGGTATTGTTGCCATTATTGAACCTGCGTTTTGGTTAGGGCAACCGCGTACTAATATTGGTTCGTTTCAAGATTATTTTAGTAGCTTAGTTGGTTGGGAAAGATTTCGAGCATCGCAGTTTGGTATCAAACATTATTGCACTATGGGCTTGAATTCTAAAGAAGCTAATAATGAAGCTCTTGCCGAGCAAGTTATGGAGCTATTACCGTTATACGTATGTAAAGAGGGTGTAGTAGCTATTGGTGAAATTGGCTATGATGATATGACCCCTGCTGAAGATAAGTATTTTCGGCAACAGCTTGAGTTAGCAAGAATGCTCGATATGTTAGTGCTAATTCATACACCGCATCGAAATAAAAAAGCAGGTACGAACTACAGTATGGATGTTTGTATCGAACATGGCTTAGACCCTACGCGCGTAATTGTTGACCATAACAACGAAGAAACTGTACAGTCGGTGCTTGACAGAGGTTTCTGGGCAGCTTTCACTATTTACCCGCATACAAAAATGGGCAACGCGCGTATGGTTGAAATTGTTAGGGAATACGGATGTGAGCGCATTATTGTAGATAGTAGTGCTGATTGGGGTGTAAGTGACCCTTTGGCTGTTCCTAAGACTGCTGCGTTAATGCGCGAACGGGGTATTCCCGAAAGTCATATTGGCGCCGTTTGTTATGAAAATGCTTTGAAAGCGTATGGGCAAAGTGGGCAGTTTAATGAATCTGATTGGGTTAATCCGTTACCTGTTGACCAGCGTCAATTATTTCAGGGTAATTCGGTGCTACGGGGACAGAAACCTGTGGTTAACTGCGAATTGGCATTGATTGAATAAGGGATTTTTTAATACAAGGCTTACGATTTCATAATTAATGAGGAATCGGTGCGTGACGCTACAACAAAAATCGGTGCGTGACGCTAAAAGCTTGTAACTACGTAGAAGTTTTTTGGTGGCGTCACGCACCCTACTTTATGAATAATCGTGTTTGGGCTTATTTGCAGCTGATGCGACCTGCCAATGTTATTACTGCGTGGGCTGATATATTGGCTGGGGTAGCAGCTTCTGGGTTTAGTACTAAGTTTAATGAAGGAATTGAACAAGGGGTAATACTAGGTAATATTCTACCTTTGGCGTATTTACTTACTGCTACTAGTTGCCTATATAGTGGTGGTGTTGTGTTAAACGACGCATTTGATGCTGATTTAGACGCGGCTGAAAGACCAGAGCGTCCCATACCTAGCGGTAGAGCTTCGCGTCAAGGAGCATTTGCTCTAGGAAGCTTTTTATTGTGTTTAGGTATAGTATTTGCTTCGCTTGTTTCGTTGTCAAGTGCTATTTTAGCTGCGTTTATTGCTGTTACTGCTGTTCTCTACGATGCTTTTGGTAAACATCACCCGTTTTTGGGACCACTCAATATGGGTATGTGTCGCGGTGCAAACTTATTGCTTGGTGTCAGCATAATGTCCGCAATGGTAAGTAATTACTGGTTTTTAACTTTGATCCCAATCACTTATATTGCTGCTATAACTAACCTAAGTAGAGGTGAAGTGAAAGGAGGTAGCAATGCCAACTCAATCGTGAGCTTAATTCTGATGAGTGCTGTTTTTACTGCAATTTTTGGATTGGGGTTGCTAAATAACTATAATTTCCTGCCGATTTTACCTTTTGCTTTACTTTTAGCCATCAGAGTACTTATACCTTTCATTACTGTCTTGCGTGAGCCTAGTCCAGTAAACATACGGTTAGCTGTACGCGCTGGAGTGTTGTCTTTGATTGTTTTAAATGCTACATTTAGTACTGGCTTCGCTGGTTTATTATATGGCTTGTTAGTGTTAAGTTTATTACCAATATCCATGAAATTAGCAGAAGTTTTTGCAGTTACTTAATAGGTGTGGTGCAAGATGTGAGATCAAAATTTCGATAATTCCAGAGGAAGCAGTAGCTTTCCAGCAGTCCTACTTTTTTAATAAATTGTGTCCCATGCATATTCTGATTTATTCCTACAATTACTATCCAGAGCCTATCGGTATTGCTCCGTTGATGACCGAGTTGGCAGAAGGACTAGTGGAACAGGGGCATGAGGTTCGAGTAATCACAGGAATGCCGAACTATCCTGAACGTGAGATTTACGAGGGATATCGAGGTAAATGGTATGTCACAGAAAAGAAGAACGGTGTGACGATTCAGCGCTGTTTCCTGCGAATTAAATCAAAACCTAATTTAATTGATAGACTTTTACTCGAATTAAGCTTTGTATTTAGCAGCTTGCCGCAAGCGTTTAAAGGCTGGCGCCCAGATGTAATACTATTAACAGTACCACCATTATTCGTAACACTGCCTGCGTGTTTTCTAGGTTGGCTTTACAATTGTCCGGTAGTATTGAACGTACAAGATATTTTGCCTGATGCAGCCGAGCGTATAGGATTAATTAAAAATAAGTGGATGATTCGCGTTTTGTCGGCATTAGAGAAATTTGCTTACAAAAATGCTCATACTATAAGTGTTATTGCTGAAGGATTTGTAGATAATTTAACTAATAAAGGTGTGGATGCAGCTAAAATAGCTTGTATTCCGAACTGGGTGGACGTTAACTTTATTCGTCCGCTGCCAAAAGAAAATTATTTTCGTAAAGTTAATAAATTAGAGAATAAATTCGTTGTATTATATTCAGGAAATATTGCATTAACACAAGGTTTAGAGACTGCTATTGCAGCAGCAGCTAAACTGCGTCAAGTCAAAGATATTGTTTTTGTGATTGCTGGTGAAACGAAAGCATTGGAACATTTGAGAAAATGCTGTCGCAAGTACGGTGCCGATAATGTCTTGTTATTACCTTTACAACAGCGCTCTGAACTGCCAGAGATGTTAGCAGCGGCAGATGTTGGGTTGATTTTGCAAAAACGTAATGTTGTTTGCTTCAACATGCCTTCTAAAATTCCTTTAGTGTTAGCCAGCGCGCGTCCTATTATTGCATCGGTTCCGAAACATGGAACGGCAGCATCATCGATCAAACAAAGTGGAGGTGGTATAGTTGTGGCGCCAGAGTCACCAGGCGCCTTAGCAAATGCGATAATAGAATTGTACAAAAATCCTGCCAAAGCAATGGCGTTAGGAGCAAGAGGACGAAAGTTTGCTGTAGAAAAGTACTCGTTTGAAGCAGCACTAGCACAGTACGAAGCATTATTTAGTAATGCAGTTGCAAGTAAGGTTAATGAGTTGGAGCTACCATTAAGTACTACTAAATCAGTTGTTGATGTTTAAAGAACTGCCTCTGTTCCACGCCACTTGCCTCAAGTCGGCAAAGCCGCCCACGGCAGTGGCTCCTCTGTGTCTCTGTGGTCAAAGAAAGGATTTTGTTTGACCACAGAGACACAGAGTTCGCAGGCAAAAGAGATGATAAATGAACTTTTAGCTGACTTAACTATTCGTTCTGGCGCCCACTACAATAATCCTAAAGTTATCACTATTATTGGTGGAAACGGCAGGATGGGCAAGTTTTTCACTAATCAATTAGTTGCAGCAGGTCATCGAGTAAATACAGTTGGAAGTAATTGGCAAAATGCAGATTGTTTACTTTCTCAAGCTGATTTAGTATTAATTAGTGTTCCGATTGAATCGACTTGTGAAATTATTCAACGTACAACTCCATATTTAACGCCAAATATAGCTTTAGCTGATATTACTAGCATTAAAGCAGAACCTGTCAAAGCAATGCTTCAACATCATTGTGGCGCCGTGATGGGGTTACATCCAATGTTTGGTCCCAGCGTCGAATCCTTTACAGGACAAAAGGTAGTTGTTTGTTCGGGAAGACATGATGAAGCGTTTGATTGGTTATTAGAGTTAATGCAAAACCAACGCGCGGAACTAATTTTTTCTACTCCCGAAGAACACGACCAGATGATGGTAATGATTCAAGCAACAAGACATTTTTGCCGCTTAACTCAAGCAATTTACTTGGCACAAGAAAAAATTGATATTGACCAAAGTTTATCAATGTCGAGTCCAAGCTATCGCCAAGAAATTGAAATTCTAAAACGTTTGCTGAATCAAAACCCACAATTGTGTGTTGATATTATGCTTGCTACTCAAGAACGATGTCAAGCAATTCAGTTACTCGCTGAAACTTATGGTCGTTTAGCGAAACTTGTAGAAGCTAAAGACCGCGAAGCATTAATTAAAGAAATTGAAACGACTCAAAGTTTTTTTAAGAGAGAATAGGAAGTAAAGAAAATGGTAGTTGACGTTAAACCAAAAAATATACTGAGCTTACAGCCAATTCAGCAGCGTGTTCAAGTTAGCTTTGAATATCCAGTTCATTTCACCACTGGTTTATTTCACCTGCGAAATTCATTACTCGCGCGCGTTGTAGCCGGCAATGAAATTAAGCCAAAAAAATTAATTATTATTATTGATGAAGGGTTTTTAGAGTGTCACAAAGGCTTAATATGCCAAATTAATGCTTACGTCAAGCGGTACGCTAGCATTATGATGCTAATGGCAAAACCCATGATTATCCCTGGTGGTGAAGCTGCTAAAAATGACACCTCACTAATTGATCAAGTTCATGGGTTGATTCATGATGTGGGATTGTGTCGTCACTCTTATATCTTAGCTATCGGTGGCGGCGCCGTTCTCGATATGATTGGATATGCTGCTGCTACAGCACATCGAGGAATCCGTCTAATTCGTATTCCAACTACTGTACTCGCACAAAACGATGCGGGTGTAGGTGTAAAAAACAGCGTTAACGCATTTGGAAAAAAGAATTTTTTTGGTACATTTGCATCTCCTTATGCAGTATTAAACGACTTTAGCTTTTTGACTACTTTAAGTGATGTTGATTGGCGTTCTGGTGTTGCTGAAGCTGTTAAAGTTGCTTTAATTAAGGATGCTGATTTCTTTGATTTTATTGCTACGCACGCTCACGCACTCTCGAATCGTGATATGGGCGCCATGCAATCGGTTATTTATCAATGCGCGCGGTTACACTTGAACCATATTGCCACAAGTGGCGACCCTTTTGAAATGGGTTCATCACGTCCTTTGGATTTTGGACATTGGGCAGCACATAAGCTCGAACAACTCACATCCTATAATTTACGTCATGGTGAAGCTGTCGCAATTGGAATTGCTCTAGATAGTACGTACTCGTATTTACTCGGTTTACTTCCCCGTAAAGATTGGCAGCAAATATTACATACACTTAAAATATTGGGTTTTACTTTATACGTCCCTGAGTTAGCAGAAGATTTGTTTAATTTTGAAAATCCACGCTGTATCTTCCGAGGGTTAGAAGAGTTTCGCGAACACCTTGGAGGTAATCTAACTGTAACATTATTGGAATCTATTGGTAGAGGTGTTGAAGTTCACGAAGTTAGTTTGTCTTTATATAGAGAAGCTGTTAAAGCGCTGAGTGATGAGTGCTGAGTGCTGAGTGCTACAGTAGATGTAATGTGTGGTTTTGTTGATGATCCCCCCTAACCCCCCTTAATAAGGCTACTGTGTACACACAAGTCTCTAAAAGTAACTTTTCTTTTCTTTCTTTGCGCCTTTGCGTCCTTTGCGGTTATTTTTTTAACGAACCGCAAAGAACGCAAAGAACGCAAAGGGAAGGAATGTAAGAATTATAAAAAGATGTGTGTACACGGTAGCTTATCAAGGGGGGTTGGGGGGATCAAAGATGTATATACAATAGCCAATACACCGACGGTAGGTTTTGATCAATCTTACTTAGGAATGCTCACAGAAGAAAGTCCAGCAGCCGCGCGTAAGTTCTGAGTACGAATTAATTCGATAAAATCTAAACCTGGGCGCCCTTCAATTAAAGCGACTGTCTCAATAGCAGTTAGTAAATGTTCTGCTGCTTCGGTTTCTGAGTAGTTTCGACGCTGTGCTATTTTTATTGCAGTGGTGTCGGCGCCTATTTCTGAGTGTTGGTCTTTATTAACACGCCATATCCGTAATACTGCCATTGAACTCAAACCAGCAGCAGCAACAAAACCTATTACGTCCCTTTGAGCTAATTCTACAAACCCACCTAATATTCCAGCAACTGTAACACCTTGATAGATATCCGGTTTAAACCATGTTATTCCAGTCAACCAACTTACTGTTCGCAGTAATAACATGTCGCGCTGGGGTTTGGTTAACCGGCGCCACAAATCAAAGTTAATATATATAGGTCTATCTGAATTCCAAGGCAATGGGAAAGCTACATCTATTACTTTAGCTTGCTCTGGCTTGCTAACGATTTTTACTGTCATTCTACCGGATGCGGGCATTATGTCCAACAAGCGGCGAATCTCAATGTTCGACTCCATATTTTTAGTCTAAAATTGTTATTACTAAAACATGTCAAATCAGCATAATCATCGGGCTACAGTCATATTTTTTACCTATTTACCAATAGCGCTCAAATAATCTTGGTTAATAAATATCACATAAAAAATTTCAAAATCAAACCTGTACGCATACAATTCAATTCTCATTCAACAAATTATGGAAGCTTTCGCATTTATTCCACCCCAATGGACAAATGAGGCAATTCATGCTTATGACTTTTGTTGTCCCAAGTGCCATTCGAGCAGCTTGGAAGCTACACAAGTTTGGATTAACCGACGGGCGCCTGTAACAACCGAAAATTATAAACGTAAATGGCAAGAATTTTACCATTGCCAGTGCGGTTGTGTTTGGTGGGCTTGGAGTAATGATAGACCACCAACCAATTTAAAAAAACCAGACGAATTGTAGGTTGGGTGGAGGAACGGAACCCAACAAAAAAGCCCACCAAATGGAGAGCTAAAGTAAATCCAATCACATCATGGTAGAGACGTGATTAATCACGTCTCTAAATCATGTTCATATTTTTAGAATGTGAAGGTAGTACGTAGTGTACCGATGTAAATGGTATCGTTACGGTCGTTATGCTCTGGGTTGAAGATTACTAGCAACGCAGGAGTTACCGAAATGTTGTCATTAAGTTGTAATCTGTACAGAGTTTCTAACTGGTAAGAAGTATCTTCGTCTTTTTGACGTACACCTGTTGCACTGCCCACACCACCAACTGCTGTTCCCCTAAAATTACTACCTGTAATTTTAGGAGGTTGACCAAAAGTAACACCTAATAAACTACCTTTACTACCAAAGTCTCTAAGTGCTAAGTTTGCAGCCCAGTATGTAGCAGTTGCGTCAAATCTATTGTTATTTGCTCCTGTTTCACCAGAGATATCAGCTAAACCATACCATCCACCAATTGCGATTTTGTCACTTAGGCGGAAGTTAACTTGGGCACCGTAGTGATTTGCAGAAGTCGCAGTGTTATTACTAATAACAGCACCAGTGGCGGGGTTAATGATAGCAAAGGGCGCGCTGGCGATATCGCTACCTGTGCCTTCAAATACGTTAACTCCAGTAGCACTGTTTTGATAAGTGTGAGCGTAAGTCAAACCGACACCTAGTTTTTTGGTCGGTTGGAAAGAAAGTTGTGCAAGCGCTGCATAGTTACCATCTGTAAGACCATTTCTATCATTTGGGTTGTTTGCTGTGTTGGTACGTCCACCAGCTAAATAACCACCGGATATAGAAATTGGACCACTGGGGTTGAAGGTGATAGTAGCACCGGCGCCACCTTGACCTTGGCGGTAAATTGGGCTGAAACGACCGTAACGAGAAATTGAACCACGGCTAGAGCTTGCAAAGTCTGGGTTAAAGTTATTAATATTTTCCCAGAACTCACCGTTATTAGCATCAACCTTAATACGAACAGCGTCACTAAGATTGAAAGCATAGTTAATTTTATCAATTTGAACGCTGTTGGAGGTGTCGCTAACGTCATAAGCCAAACGGGTCATATTTGTACCTGTGACAGAGCTATTATTAGAGGTATTTCCTGCTTGCAAACGAATTTGCAACTGGTCTTTACCACTGAAACTGCTAATTAAGTTCAAACGAACACGTTCGGAGAAGACGGTGTTGCTTCTTAAATCTGGTCTTCCAGTGCCTGGTGCGTTAACTAATTGACGAGAACCAACTGCTCGGTCATCACCAAAAGCATCAGAAACGCTGAAGATCGCTTCACCGAGTAACTTGGTTGTGGTAGAAAACTGCTGTGCTTCCAATTGAGCGGTGCGTGCTTCTAAGTTGTCAACGCGACCGCGTAGGGTTGCTAGTTCTGCTGAAAATTCTTCTTGTAAGCGCTGTAATGTCGCTAAGTCTTCTTTTTTAACTAAGTCAGCGGTTGCGGTTGCGATTAATTCGTTTACGCGGTCTAAACAAGCGTTCAAACCTGCGGCGAATTCGTAACGAGTTAACGCGCGGTTTCCACGGTAGGTTCCGTTGGGATAACCTGCGATACAACCGTAACGTTCAACTAATGACTGTAATGCTTGGAATGCCCAATCAGTAGGCTGTACATCCGAAAACTGCGATACCGATGTTACCTGACCTATATTATCTGACTTTTGCGCTTGTGCCATTTCGTTAACTGAAGGCACTTTTTCACTCATTTCTCCAGCAAAAGCGCTGTTTGCAGTTGCAAAGGCAGCAGCAACGAGAACTGGGCTTAACTTAACAGTGTTCCAAAGTAATCTACGCATCTTTGTATTTTCACTCACACCTACGTAATTATTTTACATATGTCTGGGAGTTTTTTCTCACTTTTACAAAGATTTTATTTAATTTAATTTAAATTGTTTGTATTGAATATGTGAACAAAGGTCTTGACAATCCGCCTTCTTTCTGAAATGCCCGATTTTTCCCTTGCCACAGCAATTTATATGCAACACGTAATTTTACTTGTCTATAGGTTAAGTTGAGGTTATGAAGCCTATAAATTCACTCGTAAAAGTCTAAAAGTACGATACTGTCAAGATTTTAGCTAGTAACTTTTATTACACAAAAATTTTATAAACTATTGGGCACAAAAAATTTGTTTATAACGTCTTTCTACCCTTACAATTTAAAGAAACCCCCATCTGGATAAGAATAGGGGTCGGATTAAATTATTGGAGGATTACGGTCGAAAAATCAACTAAGATTTAATCTTAGAAAGAGAAGGTGGTACGAAGAGTACCAACGTAGATCGTGTCGTTACGGTCGTTGTGTTCTGGGTTGAAGATAACCATCAGAGCAGGTGCAACGGTAATGTTGTTGTTGATTTGCATCCGGTACAGTGCCTCTAAGTGGTAAGAGGTGTTAGCATCTTTTTGTTCAACACGTCCGAATGTACCAACTGTTGGTGCGAAGTCGCTGCCGGTTACTTTGGGAGATTGACCAAAGGTTAAAGCAAGCAAGTTACCTTCTTTGATGAAGTCTTTAACTGTCAAGTTAGCAGCCCAGTAGAACATATCTGCGCTGTCACCTTTCACAACTACGTTACGAGCTGCGATTTGAGCAGCAGTGGCGCCAACAGCGTTGGTTTCAGCAGTAGCATTAGAGTAACCTACCCAACCGCCAAGAGCTACTTGAGGATTGAATTTGTAGTTGGCTTCAATACCGTAGTGGTTAGCAGAAGTAGGAATGTTAGCAGTATTAGTACCACTAACAAATGGTGCGTTCGCTAAATCACTACCAGTAGCGCCAAATAAACTTACGCCACCAGCTGCGTTCTGGTAGCTGCGAGCATAAGTTCCACCAATGCTGAAGTTATCGTTAACTTTATAAGCTAATTGACCTAAAGCAGCATAGTTACCATCGGTTAAACCTCTTCCAACTGAAGGGTCGTTAGCAACGTTATTGCTACCACCAGCTAAGTAACCAACAGAAGCGCTTAACTTACCTTTGGGGTTAATGGTAATAGTTGCACCAGCACCACCAGCACCTTGACGGTAGATAGGGCTGAAACGACCGTAGCGAGAGATAGAACCTCTGCTGGAGCTAGAAAGGTCTGGGTTAAAGTTGTTGATGTTTTCCCAGAATTCACCATTGTTCGCGTCAACTTTAACGCGAATTTGGTCGCTTAAGTTGAATGCGTAGTTGATTTTGTCAACTTGAACACCTTGTGTAAGAGTACCATTGCTGGTGTTGTTGTCGTATGCCAAACGGGTCATAGCAGTACCCGTAGATGCCGAGGTTCCAGCAGGAGCTGTGCTAGCACCAGTATTGTTGTTGCTGAGAACGTTTCCAGCTTGCAAACGGATTTGCAACGCATCTGTACCAGTAAAGCTGCTGTTTAAGCTTAAACGAATCCGGTCAGAGAAGGTGGTGTTGCTGTCTAAGTTTGAACGATTAGAACCTGCGTTGTTGTATGTTACTCTGCCAGGGTCGTTAACAAGCGCGCGTGAACCAACAGCAGATCTGTCACCAAAGGTATCAGAAACGCTGAAAATAGCTTCGCCAACTAACTTGGTGGTAGTGGAGAACTGTTTTCCTTCTAATTCAGTGGTACGCGCGTCAAGTTCATCAACACGACCACGTAA
Source organism: Calothrix sp. CBUCES-K 9914 (assembly GCF_059640475.1). Taxonomy (NCBI): domain Bacteria; kingdom Bacillati; phylum Cyanobacteriota; class Cyanophyceae; order Nostocales; family Calotrichaceae; genus Calothrix; species Calothrix sp. CBUCES-K 9914. The sequence continues at coordinate 4,880 of NZ_JBXXZH010000215.1, read as the reverse complement.
AGTTGCGAGTTCACTAGAGAACTCTTCTTGTAAGCGTTGAAATGCAGCTAAATCGTCTTTTTTGACTAAATCTGCGGTGGCTGTGGCAATTAATTCATTTACACGGTCTAAGCACGCATTTACACCAGCCGCAAATTCGTAACGAGTCATTGCACGGTTGCCACGGAAGGTTTTGTTAGGATAACCTGCTATACAACCGTAGCGTTCTACTAAAGACTGTAATGCTTGGAAAGCCCAATCAGTAGGCTGTACATCGGAAAACTGTGATACGGAAGTTACTTGTCCGATATTGTTCGATTCAGATAGTTGAGCTACTGATGTTTCATTTGCTTCAAGAGCGAATGCGCTGTTAGAAGCCATGAATGTTGCAGCAGCTACAACTGGCGCCAACTTAATAACGTTCCAGAATAGCTTTGTCATTATTTTACTCTCACTCACACCTTTTGGTTTTAATCATTTCGCCGATTCCCATAGTCTTTTTTCCCTACGAGAATTCACTGATTAGTCACAAAAAAAGTGTAGCAAAAGTGAGTGGTTGATTTATGTCAACCACCGCACGTTTCATTTATTTTCTTTGAATGGTATTCTGGTTGTTGTTTGGTGTACGCAAGATAATCCGACGCTTGTGGCGAATCATCGTATTCTCTTCTTCAAACTGTTGTAGCAAACGAGTTACGGTAACTCTTGTAGTATTTAATACTTCTGCCATTTCTTGATGTGTAACGTTGAGATCAATTAATTTACCTTGTTCTACATCACGACCAAACTTTTCACTCAGCCAAACCAAGAACTGCCACAAACGGAGAGAAATTGGTTTACGGTGTACTATGCTCAACAACTCTTCAGCTTGTTGAATGTGTGACAAGAACGAGTTAATATCTTGATGCCATAACTGAGGAGGAACCACGCTAACTTCAACGCTGGTTAAACACTCAATTTGGTAAGGCTTTACGCGCGACAATGGGTATCCGATCAAATCTCCAGGTCCCCAATACCCTAAAGTAATAAAGGTTCCATCTTCACTCCATGTCAAAGTCCGAACGGCGCCACGCTCAATTTTCCACAGTACGTCATTGCGCGCGGGAATTGTTTCACGACGAGTAAATAAGCGCTGTGGCAGATTCGTAGTAGTGTTCGTAGTGTTGGTGTTGGTAGCTGAATTTTGGGGGACACCATTAGTATTGCGGCTTGTGGAATACATCATAGTTAGGGGTGTAAATAAGTAAATGTGTTCTAAAGATTTAAACTTGGAAGGAGGTATCCAGGCAATCTGCTATAAACAAGCAAGTAATGGCAGAATTGCAAAAGGAACATTTAACGGTTGCCGCCTAAAACTTTAGGTTATACCCAAAGGTAGATGCTATTTCGGCTTGTCTTTATTACCCTGAAAAGATATAGATTTAACTACAACTACTCGCATTTACATAAGGCCATACTCACTTAAGTCGCTTACACCAGTTTGTTACCTTTTTAGATTCAATCAAATACACCTGACTACTGCTGCACACCTAGGTTTTGCAGGTTTTGCTTATGCATATCAGGTGCCAAGAGATTAAATAACTAATTCTTCTTTAAAATTAAAAAATTAGCTTGCGGAGCATCAATGAATTATGTTGTTGTAGTAGCTCAAAAACTCGTAACATGAAATTCACTAGAAGAGCAAAATATTGAGTTGCTTTTGTCGCGTCTCTCAAATAATTCAAACACGGTTTGGCAAGGACTAATTTATTATATGTTAGGAATGAACTTTCCTTTGTAACGTCCCTGACATCCAACCGCATTATTGTGCTTTTTTACTCTTATGTCTGTTTCCTTCTATACATGAATGTTACTTGATGAGTAACAAGTTCTATAGCTAGTAGCCTTTGTATAGAATCAGACAGCACCTAACCTTTCGTCTACTCCACTTGCTCTAACGTCAAGGTATAGACTTAATTTCCGATTCAATTTTCCCTGATGACTTGGAATCAAACGCTACACCAAACTCTGTATTGGACAACGGTTTTGACTCTCATCCCATTCTAGTATCAAAATCAATTTTTGACTTTAAATTCAATATAGAATTTTCAACCGCAAAAAGTTAATGCGATTACGCGGGCAACACACACCTGTTCCATTTATTGGAGCTATGAGTACTGTAAGAAACAATTTATTATTGCCTCTGCTAATTTAAACTTATAAGATTAAGAACAGGTAAGGCTTTCATAAAATGTGTATTATTTAACCTATATTTAATTTCATTATGGAAGCGAGTGGCGCCTCTGGAAAGTTAGAAAAGTTGTCTTTGTAAGGAATACAGAATTTTAGCTGGTAAATTTTAATGTCGAGTGTCAACAACAAATTTTCTTGAGTAATTAAGCTTAACAAAAAGACGTTACATTCGTAATTGTCGAGGATTAGATGATAAACATAAACTTTTGTCTATCATCAGTATTAACTTTAAATAGATGTATAACAATAAACATTCTGTTTAAGTAGAAAATGTATACACTATTGTTATAAGATGCGATATTAGTTTTATCATTTAGATGCAGCTAAATGCAATCTTGAATATCTATCGGTGGGAGTAATTAATCTATAACAGCGCAAAACCGAGTTCCATCAAAACCCGGTTTTAATCAAGTTGCTATGAACGTTGACCTGTGACTATATATGCTACTCGTTGACCAATATTGGTAGCATGGTCTGCCATCCGCTCTAAGCAACGAATTGCTAGACCGAGAAGTAAGTAAGGTTCCAAAAGACCGACGATATCGCGTTGTTGAGCTAGGGCATTGTAAACTTTTTCATAGGCATTATCAACTGTATCATCAAGATGTTTAATGCTGCGTCCGTTGACTTCATCCAAATCAGCTAATGCGACTAAGCTAGTTGCTAACATTCCTTGTGCGTGGTGTGACATCATCGCAATTTCTGGAAGCAACGAATGCGGTGGATACGAAAATATTTTGACCGCTATCTCACCTAAGTCTTTTGCATAATCACCAATGCGTTCTAAATCACGCACTAGTTGCATAAACGCGCTTAAACAACGTAAATCTCTATCTGTAGGAGTTTGATGAGTCATTATCAACGTACAATCAAGTTCGATTTGCCGATAAAACGCATCAATTTTCTTATCTAATTGGGGCAGTTCTGCTGCTGCCGCTAAGTCCCGTGCAAATAAAGATTGATGACTAAGACGAAAAGACTTTTCTGTCAAGGCGCCCATACGCAATACATCCCGCTCTAGGCGCCGAATCTCGCGCGTTAGTTGGGATTTATCGGAATCGTAATTACTATTACTGGTATTATAAAAGGGGGCTTTCACGCTTTACGTTCTCGAATGAGAAGATAATTCTAACTATAATATCGACTTTAAAACTTTGCCATGACTCCTGGTAGTACAATTTGCATCCACGCCCCTCCCGTGTCCGGATGATTCATGGCTTTAATAGAGCCACCATGCGCTATGACTATTTGTCTGACTATTGCTAAACCAAGTCCAGTACCAATTGTCGCGGCACTTTCATCACTATTGTGAGAACGAGTTCGGGCAGTGTCTCCTCGATAAAATCGCTCGAATACATGGGGTAAATCGTCTTCTGAAAATCCAAACCCAGAATCAATTATGTTTATTTCCACATTTGGTTCTATATTTGGTAAATAATCTGAGTCGTAGTCTCCTGACTGATTTTGAGGTTGAATTTTTGCCTCAACGTGAATCTTAGCACAAGGCGGATTGTATTTAATACAGTTGTCAAGCAAGTTAACAAAGACTTGGAACATTCGCGATTGGTCAGCGCTCACCCATAAATGGTCGGGTCCAAAGTAAAAAAAATGCATCTCTCGCTGCTGCGCTTTGAGTTCGAGTGTTTCCCAAACAGAAACAATTAGCGAACGTAGGTCAATAGTTTGCCTAACTATTTGTATTTTAGGATTGGTTTCGAGTTGGGTTAAGTCTAACCAACTTTGCACTAAATGAATCAAGCGGTCAACTTCAAGCATCATCCGGTCAACCCAGCGCTTGAGAGGAGAATCTAATCGGTCTTGTAAGGTTTCTACAACGAGTCGTATTGAAGTTAGAGGTGTTCTAAGTTCGTGTGCCAAGTCAGAAAATGCGCGGTCGCGTACCTGATTAATTTCAAGTAAAGGCTGACGGTTTTCTAGAAACACACCCACCTGACCTTTGGGTAAAGGTAATCCAGTTGCGCGAAGAAGTAACGGCTTCATTTCTAACATTGTCGTTGTACTGTCACAAGAGGGGTGATACTCCCACTCTTTAATTCGCAACTGCTGACATTCGCGCGTTTGTTCAACTAATCGATCTAGTTCATACGACCGTACTAACTCCACCAACAACCTGACTTGTCCAGGTTGCCACCGCTGTAAATATAATATTTCGCGCGCTTGTTCGTTACACCATAGCAGTTGGTTTTCCTCATCTACCTGCAAATAACCAATTGGTGCGAACTCTAACAAATCTTGATACGTTTGTAGCTGTTGCTGTAGATGTAAACCTTGATATTTGACCAAAGCAAGTTCGTGACGCAAACGCGGGATTAAAGGTAGCGCCACTCGTGATGATTGAGCGGTTAATGGTCGTAGCACTTGGGATATGTAGCGGTTCAGCTGAAACTGCTGCCACACCCAAATACTTACACCAACCACTAAACCCAAACAAAAACTCAATAACACCATTATTCGTTTTTAGCTGCTTGTTATATCTATATAAAACTAGCAACTTCTGAGTAAAAAGTGATGAGTGCTGAGTGCTGAGTAGGATTAATAGTTAGGAGTTAGGAGTTAGGAGTTAGGAATATAATTGCTCACTCAGCACTCAGCACTCAGCACTCAGCACTCAGCACTCAATACTCAGCACTCAGCACTCAGCACTCAGC
>NZ_JBXXZH010000214.1:0-16211 GCF_059640475.1 Calothrix sp. CBUCES-K 9914 | reverse complement strand
GATTCAATAACTCTGATTCGCTGATGTCTCAAAGCATTAGTGGACAGTCGAACAACCAATCGGGTAACACAAATACCCAAGAGTTTACGGCGCCTTCTTCAGCACCCACATTTAATCAATTACTAAATTCGCCATCGAATCCTAGTTCATTTGCTCCTTTGCCTCCACTTGTTGGCGAAAGTCAGCAACCGCAATTGAGCGGAAATTTAGGCGGAAATTTAGTTACCAATACAACTCCAACTTTCAATCAATTACTTAATGGTCAAAAAGCTGTAAACCAAGGAGTAAATCAACAAGTTGTAAATAGCAAGGCACCTCTAACATTTGAGCAAATATTGAATGGTCAACCAAGTGGTGGGCAGCAGGTATCACCGCAAGCGCCATTGACTTACGAGCAAATACTGAATGCTCAATATGGAAACCCAAATCAACCAATGGCTTCATCGGCGCCCTCCGGGTTCACCAGTTTGCTTATGCCGGGAAACCCGTCCACCGCAACTGGTTCACCTCCAACATTTAACCAGATTTTGAATTCGCAAGGCGGAGCATTTCCGGCACCTGGAGAACCAATACGCCAAGAGGAACTGAGAAGTCAAGTAAGTCAAACTCGACAGGAAAGAACAAATTTACAACAGCGACCATCAACAGAAGCGCGACCTTTACTAAATAGCACTGCGTTAACGGAACCCTTGCTTAGAGTGGAAGGTGTGTATGTTACCCAAAAAGAAACATCCGCACGGGCACGAGTAACAGGAATTTATCCACTAACTCCAAATACTTTATTTGGGGCAACTCTTGATTTAGTTAGTAACGGTAGTACTTTTACTGACTCCCGCAACGAAGGTTTAAACATCAACGAACTTTATTTCGCGACTTCGTTAGCTGGTCTACCTAATTTGCGGTTTGTTGTGGGACAGTTAGATTTAACTTCATACTTTGATCGTAACAGCTTTGCAAAAGATGGCGCCAGCCAATTTTTCAATCCTGTGTTCCAAACTAATCCAGCTTTGGCAGCAACAGGTATTGCTTCGCGTCCTAGTTTACTTGTAAACTGGAGCGTTACTGATAATATAGACGCAAAAGCCGCTGTATTCTCTTCTTCAAATAGCCTAAGTAATTTTACTTTAGATGGATTTGCTGGAGAAGTTGGTATTCGTTATGGTAACGCGATTATTCGTGGAACCTATGCTACCGACCGGGATGGTGGCAACCGCGATTCGTTCCCAGAGGTATTCAGTATATCTAGAGGAAACGGACAATTCGGAACTCTCCGCGATGACCGCGAAGAGGCATATGGTTTAAACGCCGAAGTGTATATTCCCAATCTGAAATTGGGGTTATTCGGTCGCTATGGTCGTTATGAAAACCGCGACCTCAACAGGAGTGCAGATACTTACGTTTTAGGCGCCAGTCTATTAGATTTGTTTACTCCAGACGACCGACTTGGGATAGCTTACGGACAAGCTCTAACAAGTGACTCACTGCGTCGTGGTGACCGTCCCGATGTACTGGAAGCATACTATGATTTTCCGTTTTTATCTAATTTAAGACTTGGTTTTACAGTGCAAGGACGCGATAGTTTCGAGGAAACTGTCTTGGGAATCAGGGTGAAATCAGATTTTGATATAACCCCAAGAGGGAGAGTACGATAATGAGTATCGAGCAGAAAGGCGAAAGTTCCTTTTGGGTAAATGCGGCAATTAAAACCCTTTCTTTTTTTCCTTTTTATTTATTCGTTTTTACTTTTGTTGCCACAAATTCACCTTTAAGCTTAATTGCTCCTGCTGCTGCGAAGATTGCTAGTTCGGCAGAGCAACGAGGGTTTAACCTTCTTAAGAAAGGTTGGGTGAATGATGCAATTAAAGCATTTCAGCAAGCTTTAAGAAGCAATCCGCAATCATTACAAGCCAAGCTGGGATTAGCTATTGGCTATAAAAGAGCGGGGAAAATTGATGAAGCGTGGAATGCTTACCAACAAGTACTAGCGCAAGACCCTGATAACCAATTGGCATTAAAGACTATTGGCTTATTTGGTACTTATAAACCACAGTGGCAGCAAACGGGTACTCAAGCGCTATCAAGGTTGTTGCAAAAAAATCCAAATGACTTGGAAGCGCGCAACCTCAGAGCAATTCTCTACTTTTACCAAGGTAGGCAAGCTGAAGCGGTTGCTGACTTTCAGATTGTTTTAGCAAATAATCCCACACCCGAAACGCTAATAAACGCAGCACAGGCATTCACCTACAATGGTGATGCAACCAAAGCTGTAGAATTATTCGACCGTTACGCAAGGGCAGGCAAATCGATTACTGGTGATGCTGCTGTAGCTTATGGTAAAGCACTGCGTGAAAGTGGTAATGCTGCTACTGCTGTGCAAGTTTTGGAGGCACAGTTACGACGTTCACAGTCTCTCGACCGAACTGGGATTGAGACTCGCAAAGAATTAGCTGTAGCGTATCTTGCCAACCAGCAACCTAACCAAGCGGTCGCAACGTTACAGCCGTTGCAAGGCAGACCTGATGCGATATTACCTTTAGCCCGCGCGCTCAATGATATTCGTAGACGCTCGAATAATCCTGCATTGGCGCAGCAGGTTGCAACGCTATACCGTCAAGCAATCTCCGCTACTCCGAATCCACCACTGTCATTGATACGTGAAGTTGCGGATGTATTTAGTGGTTTACCTAACGGTGAACAAACAGCAGTTCAACTGTACCGTCAACTGGTTTCGCAGCAACCGAATGATAAAGGTTTATTAGTACGGCAACTCGCTTTAGAAAATAAGCTAGGGTTTATTTCTCGTGACGAACTGCGTCAACGCCTAAGTTCAGCGCTGCAATCATTACCTTCTGACTCTGCACAGCAACAACAATTAGCCGTTGCTTTAGCAGAAATTAGCACACCTGACTCAGAGTTTTTACTTATATATCAAAGTCTTGCTCAGAGTCGTAGCGATGTGCCAATGTTATATTTCCGAATTGCACAAATGTATTTGCAACTCGGTGATACAGGAGGCGCCAGACAAGCTTTAGCTTCGTACACAGCAACACCTGCTGGTAGTAGAGACTTGGCGCACCAATTATTAGCAGCAGAAATCGAGCGTCGCGAAGGTAATTTAGATGCAAGTCTTAAACGCTACCAAGCTTTACTGAGAAGTAAGCCTGACCGCACGGACATTTATGATGCTGGTTTACGAGGATTTGCTGGAATTCTACGGCAGCAAAAGCGTTTTGACGAAGCATTGGTTGTATACGACGAACTAATAAGTCGCAACCCGCAAAATCAGGAAATGCAACTGGGACGCACGGCAATAGCTTACCAAGCTCGTCGGATATCAGAAGCAGAAGCTAAAAGCGTTTTAGAAAATTGGCTATCAACACAGCCCGCAACGAATACACCACCAGAACTGTACAGCTTGGTGGAAATTCTACCGCTTTACCCGGAACGCGAAGCACTGTATAACTACTTAGGCGAACTTGACCCTAATAATATTGCGATGCAATTGCGAGTCGTTCAATCTATCGCTTCACGTAGTCCATCACAAGCGCGCGCTCGTGTCAAGCAGTTAATCGCTAGATTGCCGCAAAATGCCAACAGCTATGATTTGCAAGCGCAGTTAGCAAAAGCAGCAGGTGATTTGAATCAAGCAGGGAAAATCTATGAGCGTGTTTTGGCGCAACAGCCAGATAATCTTACCGCTCTATCAGCTCTAGGTGGTATTAGGTTTGAGCAGCAGCAGTTTGCATCAGCAGAGAATATTTACTCAAAAGTGATAGAAGAAAAGCCGGAAGATTTAGATGCACGTCGTGCTGTCGCCGATTTAACAGCGATTTTAGACAAGCCACTATCAGCACTCGCGCAAATGGAAAACTTACAAGTTGAGAAAATGCGCCAAGGAACTCAAGACCCAGAGTTGTCGCAGCGGATGCAGCAAGTTCAAGAAGAGTTTCTACAACGTCGAGGATTTCAACCTCCTTGGGAAGACTATCGAAGAAGGGGCAATTAGTCGGTAATTAGTAAGAAATTAATGGGGGTGCGGCATCACAGAACGAGGAAACTTGCAGTCCGCGCGTTAATAGTAGGGCATTTCAGGGGAACAATAAGCATAGGGATAACAACGTCGTTTTTTTAAGCTTCTACGTTTCCCCTTTACTTCTAAAGCACGCAAGTTTTTTGCCAATATTCAAACAAATCCAATGGTTCTTAAGGATGCGGCAACTTCCCTTTTTTCTCGCTATTGCTATATCGATTGGTCTTTATGGTTGTTTCTCCGGTTACTCCTTTGTTAAACAACCTGTAGAACAATCAAGTGGCAAACCAACCAAGGTAAATTCTTCCCAACCTTTAACTAGCGGTGATGGGACTTCAACCTTTCTTGCCGCTTTGCCGACCTCAATTCCTAATCGGGAGTTGTTAGCACAAAGTTGGGATGTATATCGCCGTCGCTTTATTCAAAGTGATGGACGAGTTATTGATTATGAAGCGAGTGACCGTTCTACTAGTGAAGGTCAAGCATATGCCATGCTACGAGCTGTATTGATTGATGATGCTGACACGTTTGCTTTGACTCTGAAGTGGGGTGAGAATAATCTCCAGCGACAGGATAATGGCAAAAGAACCGATAGTTTGTGGGCTTGGAAATGGGGCAAGCGTGCTGATGGAAATTGGGGTTCTATCGATAACAATTTTGCTAGCGATGCTGATATAGATGCGATTACCGCTTTAATTTTTGCATCGCGACGCTGGAACCGTCCCGAATATTTAGACCTTGCACGTACAAAACTCAAAGATTTGTGGCGCCTATCTATAGCATCTGGACCAGATAATAAGCCGTATCTATTACCTGGTCCACATGCTGCTTTTGTCCCCAATCCGGAGACACTGCATCTTAATCCCTCGTACTTGGCGCCTTATGCATTTCGCATCTTCGCTACCGTTGACCGCGAACACGACTGGTTGAGTTTAGTGGAAACTAGCTACCAAGTTATCGAAAAATCTACCCAGATTTCTAAAGTTGGTTTGCCCAGCGACTGGGTAGCTCTAGATATCAAAAGCGGTCAATATCAAGCTTTGCCCTCGAATAGTCCGCTCCAAACTTTATATAGCTTTGATGCGTATCGGGTTTGGTGGCGAGTTGCTTTGGATTTTGCTTGGTTTGATTCTAACCAGGCAAAACAGTATCTCACTAATTCAACCAAACATTTGCAGAAAATTTGGCGCGAACAAAGCAAACTACCCGCGCGCATTGATTTGCAAGGAAACAAATTGGTTGACTATGAAGCGACATCCCAGTACGCAATGCTGTTTTCTGCTTGGCACCTTGTTGAACCAGAGCTTGGGCAACAAGTACTTGTCAAGAAATTGTTACCTCAATACAACCAAGGTATATGGGATGATTATTCATCATATTATACTCAAAACCTAGCTTGGTTAGGGTTAGTGAGTCCTAATGTACTACCAAAGCAACTGTTGCAAGCAAAGTAATATTAAGCCTTCTTCTTAATGTCTTTAATAAAGCATCAAGAATCAGGAGACAATTATAGGTTATAAAAAGAACAAATTCTTTTTTGTAATTATAACGAAGAAAACAGCACGTTAATTAACACCATTATCGTAGTTATCCTTTTATTGTGTAATCTTCTATGAAACAATTGTTTCTTCTTTCCCAAGTTAGTAAGAAAGCGTTTGTTCTCACATTCTGCTTGCTGTTATTGCCCAACGCATTACCAAGTGCGCGCGCAACAAATCGTGAAGACGTTAATGGTGTAACACCAAAGGAGCAAGGATTACTTCTCGCGCAAGCCACACCAACTCAAACTGCTAAAAAGACCGATAGTGCAAAAGAAGAAACCGATGCAACTGGCGCCACTCAGAAAGATGCCAAAGGTCTAACCACTTACGAATTGCAGTTTAATCGCAGTCCAATTGTTGGTAACAGAATGCGGTTACGCGGTATTTACTCCGAAGCTCGTCTTGGTTTTACTCGTCCTCGTGGCTGGAAGTTTGATAGCAGCAAGGCACCAGCAGTGCAAGCGGTTATTCGCTTTCAGCATTCGCCATCGCTGTATGCTAGTCGCTCCAATTTAACAGTGCTTGTAAATGGTAGAAGCGTTGGCAGTACCCCGCTCAACCGCAAGCAGTCTCAACCTGGTCAGCTAGTAGTAAATATTCGACCAGATTTACTTCAAGACTATAACGAGTTAACAATAGTAGGTCAACAGAATAATTCAGCAGAATGTAGCGATCCAAATAGTCCTGATTTATGGACTGAAATTCTGCCTGACTCTAAGATTGTTTTCAAATATCAAAGGCAACCGCTTGCGCTCAACTTTAGTCGCTATCCGTTTCCTGTCTTCGATGATTTGGGATTAGAAACAAACAAGATTGTTTATTTACAACCAAGCCAAGCTTCTCCATCATGGTTAACTGCTGCAGGTCGTTTCCAAGCTTCATTAGGGCGGTTAGCTGATTTCCGTCCGATTGAAACTAGTATGGTATCTAGCGTTGCAGGTGTTAAAGATAACGAGCGCTTGGTGATTATCGGAACTCCTAGTGAACAACCAGCGCTGGCAGAACTAAAAGATTTGCCGTTAAAAATAGCTGGTGGGCAAGTTCTTGATAGTAGTAATAATCCCATACCCAGTGACCGAGGAGTGCTGATTTTAGCTAGCAGTAAAAAAGAGGGTGGGGCGCCTGTTGTTATTGTTACGGGTAATAGTGCTAAAGCAGTTGAAAAAGCCGCAAGATTTTTGACGCAGCCTGATTTGAGAAAAATGGGTACAGGTCAAGTAGTTTATGTTGACCAAGTTAAAGAAACAACTACTCCTGCCGCCCGCCAATGGCCTCGTTATTTGCCTGAAGCAAATTCTTTCAAACTTAGCGACCTTAAGACCTCGATTAATAACGAACCGTTTAAAGATGTAACTGTACGGGGTGCTGGGGCGCCACCTATAGATATAGACTTCCGCGCTCTACCTGATGACAGGTTTATTCGTGGTAGTTCGATGAATTTGGTGTATAGTTACGGGCCACAAGTTAACCCACGTACTTCTGCGGTTCAAGTCTTTTTGGACGGTAACTTTATTGGTGGTGCGCGCTTGACAAACGAGTCTGGAGAATCTAATAAAGCCCTCAAAGTCGATTTACCTGCAAACCTAGTAAAACCAGATTCAAAGCTACAAGTATTTTTCCGGATGAATGCGCGCGAAGCATTTGACAGACAAAAATGCCTTTTCCCAGCCGACCAGCAGCTAACTGGTACTGTTCATGCGGATACAAGCTTTGATTTGAAGCGTGAAACCTCGGTTCAACTACCAGACTTAAATTTACTCAAGTTTGGTTATCCGTTTGCGGCACCTCAAGATTTGTCCAGAACAGCAGTTATCATGCCGCAAAATCCATCTGCTACTGATATGCTGACGCTGTTGGAATTTACCGAACGTCTAGGAAGACTTAGCAAATCTGATTCGGTTAAGCTCGACGTTTATACTCAAGATAATATACCTGAAACTGTTCGCAAAGAAGATAATTTAGTTGCAATTGGTACACGCGATAAATTCCCACTACCAGATGCATTAAAGGCGCCTGGATTTAACTTGAGTCAGCAGTTTACACGGGGGTCTGCACAAGCGAGTGTGGTTACTCCCCAGGACACACAAGGCATGATTAAACAAGTTATTTCTCCTTGGAATAGTGAGCGAGTTGTTTTAGTACTAACTGCTCAAACCGAAACTGGTTTAGAGCGAGTTCGACAAGTGCTTAATCAAGACCCTTGGTTCTTCCAACTTAAGCAAGACACTGTATTAATTAGCAGTGACAAAAAAGACCCTACAGCGTATGACCCAGACGCTTTCCAACTTGCCTTCTTTGAAGATGCTCCTCGTGTCAGTCGCGTTGAGGATACGTCACCACTCAGCAAAATATCACGATTAATTCAGGATAACTGGTTACTATTAATCGTTGGAATTTTAGGTTCATCATTCTTGTTGTTTGGAATTGTACAACTGTATCTAAAACGGTTAAGTACAGAGGAAAGAAAATAGTTGTAAGGTGGCTATGCCACCCTACGGTAATCCAAAATCCAAATCAAAAACTTAAAATAAAAATGTCTTCTTCCTCATTCAGAACACCTCCAACACCAAGAGCGCGCAACCCAATTAGTAAATTTATTGCTGAAATTGCACCTAGGTTTTTTGACCGCGCGCTTGATCGAGTAGGAATCAAGCAATTTAAATGGCTTGTTCTACTAGCTTTAATAATTTCAATTCCACTAATTGTTACGCCCTTAGAAGTTTGGCAGCAAGCTGTAATTTCAGTCTTTTTAATAGTACTTGGGCAAATAATTATTCGCACAGAAGAACAAGAAGCATCAACAGATATTAGCCAGTACTATCACTTATTTATGGTGTGGCTGAGTATAGTAACAACAATGCGATATTTATACTATCGCGTTAGCTATACTCTTAACTTTGATACTTGGATAAATGGTATTGCGTGTGGATTACTATTTGCTGCTGAGTTGTACGCAATTTTGACGTTGGTTTTGGCGTACTTCCAAACGCTCAAAATCAAAGAACGTCAACCAATTAGTTTGAATGCAATTCCTGAAGAAGAATGGTATTCGGTAGATATTTATATTCCCACTTACAACGAAGATGTTGAGCTTGTTCGTAAAACTGCGCTAGCTGCATTAGCGTGCGAATACGCACCTGGAAAAAAAGCGGTTTATGTTCTTGATGACGGTCGTCCCGAACGTTACAAAGATAATGACCCCCGTCGTGAGAAGTTCCGTGCGCGTCGTGAACAATTACGACAGATGTGCGAAGAACTCGGTTGTATTCATATGACGCGCGATAACAACGAACACGCGAAAGCAGGTAATATTAATACCGCATTCCGCAAAACAGGCGGTCATTTGGTAATGATTCTCGATTGCGACCACATCCCGTCACGTCAATTTTTACTACACACCGTAGGTTTCTTCTACGACCCCAAGGTATCGTTTGTTCAAACACCGCACTGGTTTTATAACCCCGACCCATTTGAGAGAAACTTAGTTACCAGCGGTCGAATTCCTGTTGGTAACGAATTATTTTACAAAGTGCTGCAAAAAGGAAATGATTTTTGGAACGCCGCATTTTTCTGTGGTTCAGCAGCACTAATTCGTAAAGACCACGCTCTTGAAGTTGGGGGAATTGCCGTAGAAACAGTAACCGAAGACTGTCACACTGCTTTACGTTTACACGGACGCGGTTATAAATCGGTTTATTATGACAAAATTATGGTGGCAGGTTTGGCGCCCGATACCTTTAACGCTTATGTAGGTCAACAGGTTCGTTGGGCACGGGGAATGGCACAAATTCTCCGTCTCGAAAATCCATTGTTTAATTTCAAACATAAGCTATCTCTAGGACAACGAATTTGTTACTTAAGTGCAACATCACACTTTTTGTATGGATATCCGCGACTAGTTTACGCTGTGGCGCCAACTTTGTTCTTGCTGTTTGGTATCAACTCTGTACAGGGTCTTGGTATTGAAACTCTTGCTTACGCGGTTCCCCACATTTTACTTTCACTGTTTACTAACCATATTATTTACAAGCACGTCCGTTTTTCCTTCTGGAACGAAATATTTGAATTTGTGATGTCGTTCCAAGCTGGATGGGTAACACTACTAGCGTTAATTAATCCTAAACTCGGTTCGTTTAACGTAACTGATAAAGGGGTTAATATTAGCAAACGTACTTTTGACTGGCAGTCAATGCGCGGTTTGGTTATAGTTACCGCTTTAGTTGTTTGCTCGTTACTTGCTGTTCCTTATTGGTTACTGCTACGTCCGGAAGACTGGCAAGCTGTAATGGTAAACACGATATGGTCAGGTTTTAACCTAATTTTGCTATCGAGTGCTTTATTAGTAGGTTTTGAGCAGCCACAAATCCGGACAGCACATAGGTTACAGCGTCACTTAGCCGTGTTAATCTCCATTAATGACCAAACCCTGATGGGTGAAACAATAAATATTTCTGAAACTGGAGCATTAGTCAAGTTAGAATCTTGGCCTAATTTGCCTGATGAGGTTCAAGTAGAAGTTCATGGTGACTTTACCGCGCGTGCTACACTCACAGCAAGAGTTATACGTTTATCGCCAGTCAACGATACAGAAACTCATCTCGCAATTGACTTTGTTGATATCACTGATAAACAAAAAGATGCTTTAAGTTTGGTTATTTACTCGGATGTTCGCGAGTGGTACTCTCAAAACCGTGAGTACGCTGACCAACCTTTTGCCTCGCTTGGTTTCTTGGCAACTAGTTTGACTCGCTCCCTGCGGGATATTCAGTCAACACAAACCAAAAAAGTTCGCAAGCAAGTTCAAGCTCACGGTCAAATTTACTGGGATGGTAATTTCTTCCCTGGTATGGCTACAGAACTTGGGGTAACTGGCTTACGTTTAGAATTAAACAGTAAGCGCTCTGTCTCTTCGGATCGAATACTGGCGCCTCAAGATTTACAATCAATGCAAACTGCTAAACCACTTGTTGGTTTACTTCTTAGTCAAGAAGCGGCGCCTGATAATGCTAACCGTTTTATCGCTGAAATTACCTCGGTTCAAGAAGATTCTAACGGTAGAGTTGCAATTGAGATGAATTTCCCTGATAAGTTTAGGGAACGTCAATCAACAAAAATTAAACAACTGTTACAAGTACTTTAATAAATTATCCCGCAGGATAGGCTTGGAGCCTGTCCTACAGTATTTATTTACTTTAATTGCCCCGGTCTTCATGTGAAGCCGGGTTTTGTTTTTGACCTTTTTGCATGACCTTTATTTTATCGGTTATGCATTTGTATGTCAAAATTGATACAAAAATGAGCTTGCAACGGATACAACGGATGTAACGGATAATCTATTGTTTACAAACAAAATTCAGTGGTCTATGTCATTAATTCTGGGGCGTTGGAAAAACGAACCGCAAAGTACGCAAAGGCGCAAAGGAAGAAAAAAGAAGTAACAATACACTAAATACTTAGTTTACACAGTAACTTTAAACAGCAAGCTTGATTTTCTTTAACTCCTTTGGAACGGCTCGGTGTCCTATTCGATAATGCCGCTATAGCTTCAAAATTTATCGCACGGCACGCTTTCTGCTGTACAATATTTATTTATTGTACGTGTAAAAATTTAATTAAGATAAAATTTATACTTTTTTATGACAACAGAAGATTATCCGGCTTTAGCAACTCTAGAATACATTCCTTACATTGATGATAATGGTCAATTACCTGAACAGTTTCAAGGTAAAATCGGAGTGTATGCAATTTTTGATACCGATAAACAATTACAGTTTATTGGATATTCGCGCGATGTTTTTTTAAGTTTAAGGCAGCATTTAGTTAGATTACCTGAACTCTGTTATTGGGTTAAGGTTCAGACTATCGACCGTCCTAGTCGCGCGATTTTGGAAAATATTGAAAAAGCTTGGATAGAAGAAAATGGCGCCGTGCCTATCGGTAATGGTGAAAGTATAGATGTTTGGACTGAACCTGTGAATGTTAAAAATTTGATGACTCAGGAAGAGACAATAAATTATAACAGTCCAAATAATGATGAAATGGCACAGGTTAAAATTATTAAAAATGTGGCACGTCGTGTGGAGGCAGAAATTTTACAAGTTTTAGAAGCGCGCGGGTTACAATCTCAAATTAGATTTAATCCAAAGTTGAAGGAAGAAGGTTTATTAGATTTGAAGTAGTCTATATTTGACATTAAAAAAACAACCCAAACTTACAATATAAAATATCCGTATTGTAAGATATTGGGAAGTTTCAGATTGATAAAAGTGTACAACTATCACTCAAATTTATTAAGTAATTATGTATTTTTAAATACATAAATTGAGCAAATCTTCGTGATTATTTAAGAATTTCTATGAACATTCTTAGATTAATGTCGTAACTTGATCAGCTGGATAACATTGGGCAGTATCGAGAATTAATGTTTTGGTATCAGTTGGTTTCATTTTTACATCCTACCAATAGGTAGGAAAAAGTCAATCAATAAGTAACGTATACGTAAGTACTAATGATGCCTTGGACAGTAATTGACTCTTGGTTATCGGTGAAAAGTTCGTGGTCTTCACACTTAAACCATCCTTAATTGGGTAATTACACGGAAGTTAACTGTAATAATACAGTGTTTAAATAGGGGATGTTATATGGGAAAATGCCGAATAACTATTCCAAATCTGGTAATTAGGCGGAAAACTTCTGTCTAGTAATTAGCTACTTTAACGAAGTCGAAGGTTGGAAGAGTGATGTGAAGTTAGAGGTAGAAAATAATGTTAAATAAATTCATCATTTCTGACAAAAGACCTCAAACTTCCGACTTCTATTTAATATATTGATCTACAAGAAGGGTGTTATGCGTACTAAATATATATTTACAATTCTGATTTTTTTGGTGATTTTTGTTTGGGTAGTTGTATTTCCTCAACCCAGAATCAATACTTTTGCCCAAAATCGAAGCCAAGCTGTCGTTTCAAGCCAGTGGAGTAAAGTTAACCTTGACCCAAGTAAGAGTAAAGAAATTGGCTTTGTTTACGAAGCTTTTTTGAGTCCTTATCAGGAACCAGATGAAGAGGAAAATACGCCAAAAGTTGCACCACCATCCTTACGTTCTACAGCGGCTTCTGTTCCTAGAAATAAGCGTAAGTCACGAGGACATGGGGTCGTGCGATTCACTAAAGACCTGAGTAAAGCATTTGTTGATGTTCAGGTTGAAGGGGCAAATCCCAAAGATATAGTCATGTTTCATATCCATTGTGGGAACCCAGACGTGCTTGGTCCGATCCTGGTTGATTTTGCTCTTTCCGACAACATTCAGCAGAAATTCGCCGACGGTATTTTTTCATCGGAAGTTACAGATGAAAATATTGAAAAAACCGCTAAATCTGGGCATGATATTTTAGGAATTTACACGTTGGGATGTCCGATTGAGTCAGGGAAACTGGGGAAAGTAAAAACAATAGCGGGAATGGAGCAATTTGCAAGACGTAGCGAACTCTACTTTAACTTACATACAAAAGCTCAGACCTTTTACGGAGATATTCGGGGTAAACTGAATCCGGTAGAGCATTATTAGCATTAAACAACTACTTCCTGGCTTTTGGTTATGGGTTGCTGCTCCGTTGTTTATTGCAATATTTTACTTTTTTAGAGATAAAATCTATTTATCTGCATTTATTAGTTCTTATAATCTAAAAATAAGTATTATTTAGCACCTTAATTATAAGTTTTTGCTTGCGTGTGAGTAGCTTACGAGAAATGTTTGGTTAACTGTTTTACTGACGACTTGAGAAAAATCAGGTTGATGAGTTACGTTCTAATAGCGTAAATCAATGCTGTAGTTTTAGTAATGACACAATTTAAGAACCACTACCCTGCTTGTGCCTGGAGTCGTCCTATTGGTTTGGGTTGGAATCAGCCTTACACTGTTCGCTATGCGAGCAATGTAGATGATGGTCCTTGGCATGGTATGCCTTTGGGTGGTTTCGGCGCCGGTTGTATTGGACGTTCTTCGCGCGGTGATTTTAATTTTTGGCATATCGATGGTGGGGAGCATGTTTTTCAAAGTATTCCCGCTTGTCAGTTTAGTGTTTTTGAGTCTTCTGAAAATACTACCCAAGCTTATGCTTTATCTACACAGGCGCCCTCGGATGGTAGCTTGAAAAGTTGGAAGTGGTATCCCGAAGATAATAATGGTAGTTATCAAGCTTTATATCCTCGCAGTTGGTTTGTGTACGAACATAAATTCAAAACACAACTAACCTGCGCGCAGTTTTCACCGATTTGGGCTAATAATTATAAGGAAAGTAGTTATCCGGTTGCTGTATTTGTTTGGACGGCTCACAATCCAACGGATACACCTGTTACTATCAGTATTATGCTTACCTGGCAAAATATGGTGGGCTGGTTTACTAATGCCTCAAAGTCACCTGAGATAGTACTTCGTGATGATGGTAGTCCGGTATATGAATATCAGCCACGTTTGCATGAAAGTAAAGATAATTATAATTTTATAGTTGAAAATACTGATAAAATTGGCTGTGTCTTAGCTCGTTCTGGAATTGTTACACCGACTGAGGAAGGCGAGGGTGAGTGGTGTATTGCGACGAGTAAACAGCCCGGTGCTGAGGTGTTTTATCATACTCGTTTTAATCCAGTTGGTACTGGGGATGATGTATGGAATAGTTTTGCTAGCGATGGTTCGTTACCTAATATATTAGATGCAATACCAGCTAATCAAACTGAACAAGTCGGCGCCGCAATAGCAGTCAGAATAACATTACAACCTGGGCAAACATTAGAAATTCCGTTTACACTGGCGTGGAATTTTCCGATTACTGAATTTGCTCTTGGCGTAAAGTACTATCGTAGATACACTGACTTTTTTGGACGCAGTGGCAAGAGTGCTTGGGCTATTGCATCAACCGCATTATCCGAGTATCAACAATGGTGGTGCCAAATCGAAGCATGGCAACAACCAATTCTTGACCGTCAAGATTTACCCGACTGGTTTAAAATGGCTTTGTTTAACGAACTTTATGATTTAACCGCTGGAGGAACACTGTGGAGTGCTGCTACTGATATTGACCGTTATGGGCAGTTCGCTGTGTTGGAATGTTTAGATTATCGTTGGTACGAAAGTTTGGATGTACGGCTTTATGGTTCCTTTGGACTTTTAATGCTGTTCCCAGAATTGGAAAAAGCTGTAATACGTGCTTTTGCGCGCGCTATTCCCAAAAGCGACGACCGCACCCGCGTTATTGGTTATTACTATGTTATTGGTGCAGAAAGTCAATCCGCAATTCGCAAAGCTAAAAATGCAACTCCCCATGATTTAGGGGCGCCCAATGAACATGTTTGGGAAAAAACTAACTATACTGCTTACCAAGATTGTAATCTGTGGAAAGATTTAGGTAGCGATTTTGTACTACAGGCGTATCGTGATTTTATTCTGACGGGTGGTAGTGATTTTAAGTTTTTGGAAGAATGTTGGGAGTCCGTAGTTTGTACCCTTCATTATCTCAAAGGTTTTGACTTGGATAACGATGGTATTCCCGAAAACTCTGGGGCGCCTGACCAAACTTTTGATGACTGGCGTTTACAAGGAGTGAGTGCTTATTGCGGTGGTTTATGGTTAGCAGCGTTGCAAGCTGCAATTTCAATGGGGACAATTTTGAAAATTGCTGACTCTTCGCTCGATACACCAGCACTTGACTCCTGTATCAACACGTTTCAATTTTGGTTAGAACAATCGCTTCCTGTATACCAAGCAAAACTTTGGAATGGACAGTACTACCGTCTTGATAGCGGTAGCGGTTCTGATGTGGTAATGGCTGACCAGCTATGCGGTCAATTTTACGCCCGATTGTTGGGATTACCTGATATTGTCCCACCCGAATGTGCTTATTCTGCTCTCAAAACTGTTTATGAAGCTTGCTTCCTCAAATTTAATGACGGTAAATTTGGCGCCGCAAACGGTTTACTTCTAGATGGTTCCCCCGAAAACCCCAAAGCTACCCATCCCTTAGAAGTGTGGACGGGTATTAATTTTGGTTTGGCTGCATTTTTAGTACAGATGGGTATGAAAGATGAAGCTTTTAAACTCACTGAAGCCGTTGTTTCACAAGTTTACTCCAACGGTTTACAATTCCGTACTCCCGAAGCTATCACTGCGGTTGGCACCTTCCGCGCTTGTGTTTATCTGCGAGCAATGGCTATTTGGGGAATTTACCTTGTTCTAAATCAATCATGAGCATTTCTTGACATTTTTACTATCTCTCTCCGGATTGATGACTAGTTGAATGGAAATGTAGGGGTGGGTTAATTTATCGCCCCACTCCATTCCTACCATTACAAATCTTCAAATGTTCCTAAGTAACAAAATCTGAGTATCAAAAATTATCTGAGAGGAGAATAATGGTATAATTTTCTACATTGTTGTCTGTAATTGAATAATAAAACCATTGTCTTGATGACTTTTCAAGAACAATACTCTGTTTTTAAAGATACACAATATTGATGTTACTCAGAATGAAAACCAATCTAATGATAAGTAAAATTTTGATGAAGTATGAGAACTTTTTTAAGGAAACAAGTCAAAAAGTTATAAAAATGTATTACAAGATAAGTAAGTACTTTAGTAAACCAAG
>NZ_JBXXZH010000213.1:0-16343 GCF_059640475.1 Calothrix sp. CBUCES-K 9914 | reverse complement strand
AAGGAAGATAGCGACATTGGCGCCAATGCATTTACGGGTAATGGTGGTAATGTTAGCATCACTACTCAGGGTATTTTCGGTATTGAACCGCGTCCTCAAGTTACTAATAAAAGCGATATCACCGCTAGCTCCCAATCTGGAATTCAAGGACAAATTGACATCAATCAACCATCCGTTCAACCAACTCAATCAATTATTGAACTGCCTGGGGAAGTTATTGATGCAACTAGGAAAATTGCTAGTACTTGCCCAAGAGGACTAAATGCGAAACCTTTGGGTGAATTTATTGTGACTGGACACGGCAGTTTACCACCAAGTCCACTGCAACCATTACCGGGTACAGCTGACTCAAGGCAACTTGCAATTTTGGAAAATTCCCAAACTCAAATAACCAAGCAAGACTTTGTACCCCTACTAGCTACTCCCTCATCTCCAATTATTGAAGCGCAGGGTTTTGTGAAAAATGCCAATGGTGAAATTCTTCTTGTTGCTCAAGTCCCTCTAGCTACTCCATCGGCAGCTAGTACCACTGTTGCGTGTGTTCAGCACGTTCAGAACTAAGTATAACTACAGATTCTCCAGCATTTAGCAAGACATACACACTCAACAGCATTAGTGATAGAGGTCTTAGTAGCAAACGACCAGAAAACCGGGTTAAGCCTGAAAATCTGATGATATAAGGATTCTACACAAGCTTCGGTTAGTTGTCCAGATTCGTTTTGTGGAGTTTTTCAGCAAACCCTATGTATTGAAACTTCTAGACTCGGAGAATAACGCACCTGCTATTCTCCCATTAATTTAATCAAAAAACCATTTGACGTTTGTTGAGTGGATACAGACTCAGGTACAGTTAAAATTAAACCGTTTGGATGTGTAATGTTTACAACTTTGTTCTTTTGAACAGTTGAACACATTGACAAAGATAATGATGTTGCAATAAAAAACTAGACAATTTAAAATTAATCATAAGTCTAAGTTTCGTTAGTCAAGAACCGATGGAAAATCAAGACTATTGAATTCTCTTCGCAAAAATACCAAACTACATAGATAATTTAAGTCACTAGTGGTTCGTGTCATGAATTCTGGGGTTTTCTTTCTTCTTAATTCTTTCTTTGCGCCCTTTGCGTCCTTTGCGGTTCATTTTTTCTACAGACCAAAACTTATGATACGAACTACTAGAAGCGGCTGTAGTGCATTAATATACTATACTTTACAGCCGCACTCAATTATTTCAGGACTCACGATATTGCCACAATTAAAAGATGGTGCGTGACGCTACAAGTCTTATAATTACATTGAAAGCCCGCTCATAGCGTCACGCACCCTACGTTAGAATGGCACTTACTTAACGACTAAATGGTGCGTGAAAGCACTGTATTTTGCGTTACACTGCCTAATTGTAATAGCTTTCACGCACCCTACCCAATTTTCTGTTGGCGCCGATAAAGCTTAAGTAAGTGCTATTCCACCCTACGTTATCTTGCTAATGGTGAATTGTCGTATTGTGCAAGTAAATCAGCAGGATTATCGTAAATAGCGATAGCTTTGCTTAATTGATTATCATCAAAACCACCGCAGCGAAACGCGATCACTTTTACTCCAGCTTTGCCAGCAGATTCAATATCGTAAGGAGTATCGCCAAGCATTATAACGGACGGCGCCTCCAATCCTATTTTCTCTAGTGCTGCTTCAACTATATCTGGTTCAGGTTTTGATGACTCTGCATCCGAAGAAGTTGTTGCATTGTCCTCACTCAACAGGTCATCAACACCTGCTGCTTTTAGTAGTACACTCAGTTCTTCAGTGGTTGCCGAACTGGCTATCATCGTTTTTAAACCCTGATTTTGCACCTTCATAATTAAATCGTGTGTTCCAGGTGCAGGCGCCAGAGTTTTACCAAATTTATTAATTATCAACTCCTTACGACGGTCGGCAATTTTTTTACCTTCACCTTCTTCACCCGATAAACCTGGGGCAAACTTTGGTACTATCTGGTCACCACCCATCCCTATCAAAGGACGAACCTGGTCAAACTCTACCGTATAGCCAAAGTCGGCAAACGCTTCTACCCAAGCTTGTGCATGAGCATCGTTACTTATAACGAGCGTGCCATCAACATCTAAAAGTACACCCTTAAGTGCCATCGTTTTATTCCATCAGTTAGTGCTTTTAAACTACTCCCTAAGCTGATGAGAAACCTCATCCTATGGTTTGTATGATTTGAGGATGTAATTTGAACCATTGGCAAGATGAAACATGTACTCGAATATTTTGTTACAAAATGGCACAGTTTTACGCTAGGTTATTCAAGTTGGAATTATATATGTAGAGATACAGAATGCAAGTAGCCCAGAAAAGGATGGCTAAGAAAAGTAACAAGCTAGCGCTTACGATGCTGCTTGGAGGACTGGTGTTTAGAAGTTTGATTGCTTTCTGGCTTTATCCGAGCTTTGATGAAGCATATTATTACGTTTATAGCCTGCACTTAGACTGGAGTTACTTTGACCATCCGCTGCTTGTGGCTTTTTCTACTGGTTTGGGACCTTGGTTGACTGGTAATGTATCCCAATTTACTATTCGCTTAGGCGCCTTAATTTTACATACAGGCAGTTTGGTACTATTGTATTTAACAAGTGCCAGATTATTTTCAGTCAAGGCAGCGACTTTAACGTTGGCAATTGCGACAGTAACACCAATATATCAGCTTGCGTTTGGTACATTAGCTTTACCCGATAATCCGCTGATGTTTTTTTGGTCAGCAAGTTTATACTGTGCAGTTTGCGAATTTTTTAAGGAAGATAAAGATTTTCCACCGGGTAAATATATTCCTAGTTACCGTTTGACTATTCTTTCGGTTTTAGTAGGTTTAGCTTGCTTGAGTAAATATCATGGTTTTATTTTAGGATTTGGGCTAGTTGGTTTTTGTTTAACAAGTCAGCAACATCGTAGAGTTTTTAGTTCTGTTTGGACATGGTTAGGTGTTGGATTATTTTTGCTAACTATCTCACCAATTTTGTATTGGAATATACAACATGACTGGGTTTCGTTTCTTTTTCAGTCAGAGCGCGCGGTGCCTAGAGTCGGCTATAATTTTCTAAATGTTTTACTCGTGTGTTTAATAGGGATAGGTTATTTATTTCCGACCATCGGGTTTCCACTATGGCGGATAACTCTAAAAACCACATTAAACCAAGTTACTCAATTTTTTACAAAAAAGTCTGTAGATACAGAATGTAAAGAGTTTCAAGATTTTAAAAATCTAAAAAACATATTTATTTTATGGCTATCTTTACCATTGATTTTAGGATTTAATTTAATTGGTGGGTATAGACAGATACTACCTGCTTGGTCAATGCCAGGATTTTGGGGAGTTACTTTATTACTAGGACAGCAAGCTGTAATTTGGTATAATCGCTCAAAACGTTCGGTGTGGCGATGGCTAATTGGTACAGGAGTTACGGTTTCTACTATTTTACTATTTTTGCTGCTACATATTACAACTGGTACACTGCAAAAACCTAGCAACTCTGCCATATTTGGAGGATTTGTGGCGCCGCAAAATGACCCATCTTCTACAGAATTAATGGACATTCAACAAGTACGAAGTGGTTTTGCAGAGTCTGAAGTATTACGCGAAGCTTTAAAAACATCTAACTTTATATTTACCAACCGCTATTATTATGGTGGACTCATCGCAATGGCACTCCACCCAATATCTAACATACCAATTACCTGTTTCGATATTGGTTATGATATACGTGGGTTTGCATTTTGGTCAAAACCAGATGAATGGCTAGGCAAAGACGCTTTATATATTACAACCGAAGCATTCATCACCAGAAAAGATTTAATGACAAGCTACAAATCTCACTTCAACAGCTTCAACGAAATTGCAAAAGTCCCAATTAAACGCGGTGGTGTAGTAGTTAATAATATTCACGTATATCAAGCAAACAAACTACTAAAACCATATCCGCGCGCGTATGGAATTTGAATTGTATTGTGGAACAGGCATCCCTGCCTGTCCCAGTCCCAACTTAATTAATATAATTAAATCTCTAAAAAACACTACTTAGTTTTTCTAAGAGGTGGTGACATAATCAGTAAACCTCTAACAACTTCTTCTGGGGTCGCTGTGCCATTAGCTACTTTGGGTGTAATTTGCATAAGTTCTAACGCCAAATCTGTAGGAATTCCCCATTCTTCCAGGCGCCTCAGTTCTAAAATATCAATACCTTTTTCTAATCCCTCTAAGTATTCTTCCACAGTAACGCCGTAATCTTTTATCTCCGACATAGATATAACCCTTGTTTTCCTATCCTACCTAATATTTTATCGACTTTTGGGGTAAAACCTTATTTAATTTGTCTAAGAGGGGGCGACATAATCATTAAACTTCTAACAATTTCGTCAGGTGTCGCTGTACGATTTGCTACTTTGGGTATAAGAGTCATAAGTTCCAAAGCTAAATCTGTAGGAACCCCCATTCCTCAAGGCGCCTTAATTCCAAAACATCGACACCTTTTTCTAGTCCCTCTAAATATTCTTCTACAGTAATCCCGTAATCTTCAATTTCAGCCATATATATAACCTTTGTCTCATTCTTCCAAATATTCTATCGATTTTGAGGTAAATTTGAAATGGGATAAAACAAAATGTTACCAATGCCGAGCGTTTCTCGACTCTATTATTTGACAACCAGTGGTTGTCAAAATTTCTGATCGTGCGTAAAGCTACTTACTCCTACAAATGCAAGCTACAAAAGATTATGATTGTGTAAGTGTTTGAAAAAAAGACTTATGCTCAATAGCAATCGTTATAAATGTATTCGTGTTATTGGCAAGATGCGCTCCCCATTCTCCACTTTTACGGTAAATCTCTACTTCTCGGAATGTTGCTATACTCCTGTTTACAGTGATGCACGCGGCTAAAGGGTCGTGAAACATCTTTCCCTCTGGTCGAGACTTAAGGTATAACTTCATACCACTATATATAAGATTGAGACCAGCAGAGTTATTCTGGAATGGTTTCATACATTCATGAAACTCTTGATTATAAATTACTCCGTGACAAACATTTTTTGAGACAATATCTCTACTTATAACCTGTTTAGAGGATAATAAAGTTAGCGCAGCTTTTGGGTCGCCATTAAAATTAAATGTTAGACAAGTTTCAATGCCATTAAATTTAGGTAAACGGAATTCAGGTGGTACGACGTTATCCCCTGCAAACCCACCTTGTCCTACCCAACGTTTAATTGTTATTGAAGGATGATTTTTTAGCAATAGTCTTAAATTGTGCAATGGGGCGCCAGTAAGTACTACCGCATCTGGATATAAATCAATAGTAGTGGCTATCAGATTATCGGCAAAATCATCTGGTTCTTTTGGTGGAATAATTCCAAGAAATTCATAATGAAATTCTGACACCGCATCTTTAATAGAATCAGGATTTCGCGCACCGACTGGAATATTATCTTTATTGAGACGATGCAGGATGTGACGGATAACTCCTATTTGGGCTTTAGAACCTGGATTAATTGTAACTGCTCGTAAGGCAACCGAAGGATGAGAACAAAGGAAGCACAAAGCAAACATATCATCCGGGTCTCGCGTTTCCATATCAAAAATTACATCGATAGTCATAACGAACGATTATTCATCGAAGAGTTTGATTAAATTATCATGTAAACTTTCTACATTAACAGAATTGACAACAAGTAGTTGTCAAAATTTATTAAAAAATGCAGGATTTGATAACCAATGGTTAACAAATTTACCGCGCGGGCTGCTATAGTGGTAAAGAATAGGAGAAATTAAATATGTATAGTACTGAAATCCCTGAAGCTCAAGCTGGATTTACAGAACTGTTTCAGCGAGTATTATCGGGAGAAGAGGTTATTATTTCTCAGGAAGGTACTCCTCTTGCCCTTACCGGATGATATTTTAAGTATTTTTCTCTACCCAGCAGATGAAAACGAATGACGGTGTTGCTTAATGCCCATCCATTTATGTGCTGGGTTACTGATAATGTCGAATAAGAATGCTAATATATCGATAGGTAAAAATCGATTTAAGTAAATAATTCTATTTATGCAATATTCAATCGAACAAATTCCCCCTAATTTAGACAAAATTATTCAGGAAGCTGAACAAGGCGAAGCAATCCAAATTACTCAGCAGGGTAAACAGATTGCTGTTATACTTTCTCAAGTAGAATATGAAAAATTGCTTAATAAAAGACCAAACTTTTGGGAATCTGTAGAAAGATTTAGACAGGAGTATGCTTTAGAAGCAGCAGATATAAATCCAGATGAAGTTTTTGCTAATGTAAGAGATCAATCATCTGGGCGTGAGGTAATATTTTAATTTTATGCGCTTTCTTTTAGATACTAATATTCTCTCAGAGCCGTTACGCCCCTGCCCAAATCCAAACGTAGTAAGGATGCTACTGCAATATTCAGGCGAAATTACTACTGCAACTGTAGTGTTTCATGAGCTTCTATTTGGCTGTTATCGTCTACCAGTTGAATCGAAAAAGCGTCCAATTATTGAAGCATACTTACATACACAAGTGAAACATAAAATACCTCTCCTTGCCTATGATACCGCAGCTGCTGAGTGGTTTGCAGCGGAACGAGCAAGACTGACAAAAATTGGTAAAACTCCAGCATATGCTGATGGACAAATTGCTGCAATAGCTCAAGTAAATAACTTAATTTTAGTTACAAATAACGTTGCTGATTATTCTGATTTTCAAAACCTAACAATAGAAAATTGGTTGGTAATGAATTAAGTAGAGCTTTCGGCATAATAAATATTTTATATTTAATGGCAGCCTGGGAAGGCTGCTCCGCAAGATTAAATAATCTAACTTTACAATTTTTGGCGCCGACTGGAAAATTAAACGCTCTCAAATCCTACAACTAGTTGTCGAACATTTTCTCGTAATGCAGCAACAAAATACCCTCCTTCTTGTACAAATAGTGTGGGTAGTTTCAAAGAACGAATAGCTTTGCCTATTGCGTAGTAGGAAGACGAATCAAGTTTAAAACATGATAGTGGGTCATCTTTAAATGTATCAAAACCAGTTGCAACAATCAAAGCTTGGGCACCAAACTCCAATATTTTATTCCCAGCAGTATTTAAAGCTTCTAGGTAAGCTGTTTCCCTAGTTCCTTTATGTAATGGTAAATTGAGGTTGGTTCCCTCTCCTTCGCAATCACCAATTTCTTGTTCAAACCCAGTATAAAATGGGTAAAAGTTGCTTGGGTCGCCATGAATTGATAAGGTCAATACATCCGCACGCTCAGAAAAAATCTGTTGCGTACCGTTACCATGATGCATGTCAATATCTAAAATAGCTACTCGTTGAAACTTCTGACGCAGAACTTGAGCAGCTATGGCCACATTATTCAAAAAGCACATTCCCATTGCCATATCTCGGCAAGCATGATGTCCACTCGGTCTACACAAAGCATACGCAGCCAATTCTCCACTTTGTAATTGTGATGCAGCTTTAAAGGAGGTGCCGACACTTCCAAATGCGTTTCGCCATGTATTTTCTCCGATAGGCGCCGCAGCATCACCGATATACCAGCCCGCTAAAGCAACTGGGTTTTCTTCATTAAATCGCTGTATATATCGATTAGGAAAAATATTAGGAAGTATTTCAGTGCTGGGCGTTCGCTTATTTTCAGAGTCGAAGAGTAATTAAAGCCTTAATGTAAAAGGAAAAAGGCGATTTCTAAGTAAACCGTTAATTATGAGTAAAATTTATAACCATCACACAAGCCCCTGAGAGGCGATTATTTAAGGTATGGGGATGGCGTAAATCATAAAATGGTTAAAAGCTCTGTATTGGGCAAAAATGCCTGAAGAGCTTGAATAGTCTGGATTATAAGCTCTATAAGGCTTAATTAACTCTTACGATCCAAAAATGAGCGAACGCACAGTAATACCTGCTGGGGAAAAGTTTTTTTGGAAGATGCTCCAAGCTTGTTAGGCATGTAGAACAGGAGGAGACGAGCATATAGGGCGAGTAAGGGCAAGATAGGAGAGTTGAGAATCGTTCAATTACTAACAGTAGTCAAACACATGGCAAAACTCCCCTCGCCTCTACCTCTCGGTGGACAGCCTCAATGCTACAAAAGATGAAACCATCAACGTCTGGGAGGATCAACTAAATTTGCCCCATCTGGTTCAAGCCTTCTGATATTGTTTATCATGTCTGGTTTATCAACGTCGTAATATCTCCGTTGGTAATGGAGTAGCTCTTCAAGCCTTGCTGAACTTATCGCTCCGCATTCTCTTGCTCTTCGCAATAGTAGCGGATGGTCAAAATCAACGTTCTCAGTCACTCGTTGTACATCAATAAAACTATAAATTCTCCTGTTGTTACATTGTTGCAAGGCTTTAATAAAATCTGGAGGATACGAAGAACGATATTTAACTGCGAAAGGTTTTTTGTAATTCCCATTCTGTTCCATATCGTGAATAATCTGCCATTGCATTAGTCCAGGCAGATCAATAAATGTCTGGGCATTAACTTTAGAAGCGGTTATTGGTAACAAGGCTGCTAGAAAAATCAAGGCGTGTTTTAACTTACTCATGGTTGGCTCCTTTTAAACTAGTAAAAGACGATTTCGATAAAGACTTTTTTAGCGATTACCGACAAAGATACTTCAAGGTGGTTTCAGCCTACTTTATATCCTTAAGCCAGTAGTATTGGAATACCTCTCTCATTAAACAATGATCTCCTGTTTTTTTGTTACACACATGGCAATACCTTTCTCATAGTAAGCTGCTTCATTGATAAAAACCGGGTAAACTGTTGATTCCCCATCGTAGGTAATTGTTCTACCTGCAAAAGTTAAGAAAATTGGGGCACCTGGATTTAAAGGTTGATAATCTCTAAACTGTAGCTGGGGGTAAATCATTGCTTCAATTTCTCCATGCTCATTTTTCGGGTAATCAATGGCTTCTACATATTCATAGAATGTGAGGGTATTATTTTTTAATTCAATTGAACCTTGGTTAAATGCCTCTATATAATCCAGTATTCGATAAACTATTTCCTGGGTTTTTTGAAATAAATCAGCATTCAACACACCTTGAGGTATTGCTCCAACTTCCAATGCCAAACCCAACTGGCAAAGTGAAATTAGAAAACCATTTTCAGAATAGGATGGCATGTAAAGAACCCTCACTTCTGGATGTATTGAACTTAAATAGGCTGATAAGTGCAGTAGTAATGGGTGAAGCTTGACTAAAATCAGCGTGATTCCCATATTTGCAGTTGTACCGTGTAAATCCACAAACATACGTGTCTGCGACTGATTTTTTAAATCGAGAGTTTTGTAAATTTGTTTGGCCTGTTTATCTTCGTAGCTTGAGAGTGTCGGGTTTTGCATATCCTGATTGGTAAAACATCGGTTTAAATCTTTATCTACATAGCGTCTGCATAGAGCAACAGCTTGAGGATTACCCAATAATGTCGTAGTTTCAAAGCTTTGTCGCTGAATTAGATGCGGCAGTCGCTCAAATAATTTAATTAAATGTACTCCAATGAGTTCATTCCCGTGCATTCCACCAATAATTACAGCTTGGTTGATGTTCTTAATATTTTGTTTCATGCCCAAGTCGTTCACAATACCTACAAAAGCATGGTAAATGTATTTATCAAGTATTGAAAGAGCCAAATCAGAATAAAAAAAAACTGAATCGGCATAATGCCTATACAATAAGGGATTGCAATATGGAAGTACAAGACTTAAACTACTTTATCGCTTTAGCATCATCAGAACTTCACTTTGGTCGAACTGCTGAATTGCTTGATATTGACCAGCCTGTTCTCAGCAATCATATTAAACGCTTGGAAAGGGACTTAAATTTTAGACTGATTGATCGAACAACACGCCCGCTCCAGCTAACACCTGCGGGAATAGTGTTTTTATCGGATGTTCCCGACATTGTTCAGCAACTAGAACGGGCAAAAAGACGTGCCTACAGAGCCAGTCGTGGTGAAATAGGGCAATTAGTGATCGGCAGCAATAGTTCGATTGCCAACAGTCTTCTCCCAAACATATTGAGAGTTTTTCGTGGTCGTCGTCCCGATGTCAAGCAAATAATACGCGAGTTAGCACCTCAAGAGCAAATACACCAGTTACTTAATTACCAAATTGATATCGGGTTTGAATTTTTGCCTCACGACGAGCATCATCCAGATTTAGAATCCATGCCTATTTTGTCAGAACCATTGGTGGTTGCTTTACCTGAGTCTCATCCATTGGTCGCTTATTCTGAAATTCCACTCCTGGCGTTAAAGGATGAACTTTTTATTTTCCCTTCATCAAAAGAAGTTCGTTTCTATCAGCAAATTATTAACTTTTGCGAGCAGGTTTTTGGTCACAAACCGAAAATTGCCCAAGAAGGGACTTGGTTGCTGACTGTATTGAGTTTAGTTTCTGCTGAACTTGGAATATCACTTGTTTTGCAGAATGCCCAAAATATTCAGCGTCAGGGAGTTGTCTACAGACCAATTGCAGGCTTTAACCTAGAAATCCAGCTCGCTACACTTTGGAGAGATAACGATGAATCTATCATATTGCGAGAATTTCGAGAATTAGTTAGAGAGATTGCAGGCAACTAAATTTTGCTACGCGAAAAAGTGTGAACAGGGATACTGTGGCACACAATACAAGCGTATAAGTAGGTAAGTGGAAAAATTCATAACTATGTCCGCAGCCAGTGGAACGAAGCAAAGACAAGCACTTTAATAGTTTTACCTTTCGTTACATAGTTCTGTTTATTTGAGTTTACCTACTTAGTTTGCTGAAAAAGTTTTCACATTCGCAAGAACCGCAATGAAGTCTTTAATTAGACTATAATTTTTTCCTGTTTAGACCATATTTTGTGTGCCCGGTCAAAAAAGCTTGTGACACTTTGAGATGTGTCTGCCCTATTATGCCAATTTAGAATTGTTCAATACCAATTTTTGAATTGACTTGAGCATAAATAATACCTTATTATCATGCTTTCACAAGCATTCCAGGAAGAAACATGCTGCTAAAACCAAATTATCAAACAGCCCAACGACTTTTGCACCAATGTGGATATGAGAATCCAGCACAGGTGATTCATGATGTACAAGAATGGATGACTCAATACCGCGAGATGCCTTTACAAACTATGGGCAGGCTAGTTGAAGAGAATCAACTGGTTTGTTTGGGTGAATATCATAACTATGAAGGTCGCTATATGCACCCAGAGTTTATTGAAGTTGCAGCCGCACATGGAGTAAAAGTTCTTTTCGTTGAAGTATCCGCAGACGAACAGAGAGATATTAATAATTTCTTGCAAACAGGGGATTTGTCGCAATTACCAGCCTCTTGCGGTGGGGATAAAACTTCTAATCTTCTGCCTTCTGATATACCTTACTTGTTGATGTTGGAAAAAGCTCGTCTATGCGGAATGAAGATTGTAGCAGTTGACACCGATGGTGGTGCTAGAAATAAGTATATGGCAGACG
Organism: Calothrix sp. CBUCES-K 9914; assembly: GCF_059640475.1. NCBI lineage: Bacteria > Bacillati > Cyanobacteriota > Cyanophyceae > Nostocales > Calotrichaceae > Calothrix > Calothrix sp. CBUCES-K 9914. The sequence continues at coordinate 4,814 of NZ_JBXXZH010000213.1, read as the reverse complement.
CAATTCTCAATTATTTTTGTAAATATCCTGGCGAGCGCGGAATCTTTGTCGTAGGGCAACTTCATCTATTCAGTAGGTTCAAATCCGCTTTTACCTTACTGAAAGAAGTTCTTAGAGGAGGTGTTGTGACTATCGCAAGAGCATGTATAAATATCTACGAATCGGTTGAAGCCATTTTACAAATCTGGGCTTTGGTGGCAGATGTCAATCAGCCCGTAATAGTGCCAACTCTCAATTCTCCCTTTGCTACGCTGCCCAGCACAGCGACAAATAACCCGCTAATAGCGAGCGATTTTGATCTATTGTTTCTCCATCCTTACCCAAATGATGCTTACGCCCAAGAAGCAGTAAGGCAAGAAAAACTGCTAAGGGAGAACCATGTCCACCCCACAGATATACTAAGGGTGGCTGCTGCGATGAATATGTCGCCTGTACGGGTAGTAGAGTTGCTGGCTGTTAACAACTTAGTTACCGAAATGAATAGACTTAATGAACTGGCAAACAACGGAGATGAGAATGCTAGAGTTGAAGCTGAGATATTGGCTGGTAAAATGATGGAAAGAATTTCCAGAATGAACAATTAATCAAACAAGCCTTAAATGAGTTTGCGTTGGCGAATGCTGTTCTGAGGTGCGATGTTTAGATCGGGCTGGTAGGCTTCGCACTTCAAATAGTTTTTTGAATTTAAAGTTAATCAGGAACTAACCTCATGACATACGTATTATATTCAATAGCCATACTCAGTCTAATTGTAATTATTTTTTTATCTTTTAAACCTGTCTTTCTGCCACCACACCAATAGCCAACCTTCGGATTCAAGGTACTGACACCCATGATCAAAACATTTATATTGCGTATTTGGTTGCAATATTTTGTACATTAATATCATTAAAAAAATTGATTAATTACAATAACTAAAAAATAAACTATAAATATTTAAATCACACCGAATATAAAATAATACATAAATACTAAAAAGTAACCAAAAAGCAAAGGGGTGGCGGGAGCCATGCCAAGCGCACGGGCGCCTATAAATAAAAAATTATAAGCCCAAAAATAGCGATTGTTGCCACAGACTTGAAAAAGCGTTGGACAATTAACTCCTATTAAGATAAATTCAAATTATTGTTATGGATGAAAGTAAAAACACCTGCCATTTCCTAAGCAATAATCATCTTTTGATTGGCTCCGTGTTTTTGCTTACATTATTAAATTACAGTTAATCTCAAATATAGAAAATCTCTGTTTACGCCAACTTTTTAATGAAAGCTTGACACCTAGATGACATAAAACTGCAATTATAGTTGATACAAGCACTAAATCAGATAAGGATGATAGGTGAGAATTTTTGTTTTAGTGTTCGTGCATTTTCTCGAATGCTGCTATTGCTGAGGCTTGCGAGCGCTCGCACTGTGTAACGACGAAAGCGCGCGTTCACTTTCGTGTCCGGTTAGGGTTTTAACATTTGAGTGCAGAAGTGAGCATTAATAAATATTTTATATTTAATGGCGGGCAGGGATGCCCGCTCCACAAGATTTAATAATCTAATTTTATAATTTTTGGCGCCTAATCAACTGACTAAACAAACCTGGTTGCTGTGCGAGTTGGTCAAAGTTACCTTGTTGAACTAATTTACCGTTTTGTAAAACATAAATTTTATCAGCGTTGCGTATGGTGCTGAGACGGTGTGCTACTACTATACGGGTAACGTTGAGTTTTTCTAAGCTTTCACTGACTATTGCTTGGGTTCTGTTATCGAGTGCGCTGGTTGCTTCGTCGAATAGTAATATGCGTGGACGTAATGCTAAAGCGCGCGCGATAAGTAGTCTTTGTCGTTGTCCACCTGATAAGTTTGTACCCCCTTCGCTGACTACGGTGTGCATTTTCATTGGCATTGAGTTAATATCATCAGCTAAACCTGCCATATGTGCTGCTTCCCATGCTTCTTCCATTGATAAAACAGCATTACTCGAAATGTTCTCAAATATAGAAGCGGACATTAAGCGACTGTTTTGTAATACTACCCCTAACTGGCGCCGTACTGCATTGATATCTAAACCAGCTAGGTCTTGTCCATCTAAGTACAAGCTTCCTGATTCTGGAGCGTCAAATCCTAATAATAATCTAAATAATGTTGATTTACCGCTGCCACTTGGTCCAACTAGTGCAATAAATTCTCCTGGGGAAGCTTTAATGGAGACATCATCCAATGTTAATGGTCCATCGTTACGGTAGCGAAATACAATATTTTTTATATCTATTTTCCCAGATAACCTTCCTGGGTCTGCTTTCGTGGTGTCAACTTCGGGTGTTGCTTTGAATATTGGTTGCGCGCGTTCCCATAACGGTAGTGTTTCTAATATATCGACAACGGTGGTGCTTAAACTGGTGGCGCCGCTAATAAATGTTCCAAATGCGGCGTTAAATGCTAAAAAAGTACCTGTAGTGAAACCACCATCAGCTTGTGATGTTAGTAAGCTGGTTGCACATCCAAACATGACAGCAGGAGTTAGTGCAGAAAGTATATTATTAACTACTACTAAGTTATCTTCGATACTTTGCGATGCCATTGTTAATTGTAATTGGTGGCGATATTGACTACCCCAGTAAGCAAATGCTCTAGCTTCTGCTCCAGAACAGCGAAATTTTGATACTCCACCAATAATTTGCACCATCATCCCAAATAGTTTACCTTGTTGGTTTAATAGTGGACGGACTTTTTGAATGGTAAGAACACCAGAGATAATTGTAACTACGACGTTGACTAAAGCTACGAGTGTGGCAACAAGTGCTAGTGGGACGCTGTAATAAAACAATAATCCTAAGTTGAGTAGGGAGAATACACTAGAAAAAAAGCTTTTAAGTAAAGTATTGCTAAGTTTTTGACGAATTTGAGTGATTACAGAAACCCGCGCGCTTAAGTCACCTATTGAGAATGCACGGAAGAATGAGGGTTTGAGTTTTAATAATCTATCCCATACTGCTGCTTGGGTGGTAGTATCAGCGTAAGTTTCCAACCGCATTAATGCAAAACCCTGTGTGAGTTGAAATAATGTGGCGCCTATTGTAGTTGCGATTAATCCTAAAGCAAGTTGAAACAATAACGACTTATCACTACGGTCATGTATAGCTTGGTCAATAATAAGTGCTGTTGCTTGTGGTGTCATCATACCGAGTAAAGTAGTTGCTATCCCACCAAACAAAATAGTCAGCATTTCCTTAGAACGTCCATACAGAGCAAATTTCATTAAGGACAGGAAATTTTGCGTTTCTGGTAACGGACGATAGAAAGTATATGCAACAGGTGATAACGTTGCTGCCATTTTTTGATTACATGGCAACCGTTTTTGTAGAACGGGGTCAATTATTTCATAACGACTTTCAGAAACAGGTAATAAAGCAATAGGACGATTATCCTCTAATTTATATGCAACGAGCGGCCCACTGTCTTGCTTCCACCATTCACCTTGCAGTGTAATACGACGAACGCGGATATGGGAAGCGCGCGCAATAGCGTCGAGTGGGTCGCGTACTCGTTGTAAATCTTCAGATGAAGCAGGAGGGTTGATAGTGATACCCAACACTCTCCCTACTACACCAGCAGCAAACAACAAAGATTTAACATATAACTTCTCTGCATCTTCGGTGTTTATTGGTGTAGCAGGTATGACTTTTGCTTTTTCTGGTTCAAATATACCAGCAAATTCAGATAAAGTGCTAGCTATAGCTTGATTATTTAACCTTTGGCGTTCTTTTGCGCGCGCGAGTTCTGCTTGTGTTTCTTGATATTCAACTTGACTTATTGCTTGCAGTACAAAACTTTGTAGTTCATGTAAACCGTTGAGTAAAAATTGTGAATCTAAATATAACCCCCCTTCATTTTCTGTAATACAAGCTGAGTTAATTTCCAGAACTTCAGCGCGCGCTTGTAACCATAAATTTTTCTCTAAAGGAATTCTTGCTGTATCTGGAGTAATATCTAAATTATCTAATCCTAATAAATTAGCTTGTCCTTGTAATACTTTTACCCAAATTACTTTTTCATACGGTGGTTGAAATACTTCACTGTCTCCTAATACGGCACATCCCGGCGCCTGTGATGGTGTTGGTAGCTTAGATGATGTAATCGTCGATACTGATGTTCCAAGAATATTTACCCATCTTTCGATTAATTGAATTGCTGGAATTTGTTTATTTCTATAAAGATTTATATTCGTATTTTGATTAATGTTACGATTAATAATATTAATATCTCGTTTAATTAATACGCAAAAGTCTGGTTGAGAAATTCGTATAATTTCGCTCTCTTCTAAACTGACAGCGAGAATTTGATGCTGTCCATTTAATGAACACGTCGCCGAAAACATCGCCTCACCAGCTTTGACTGTGGCTAAATAACGGCGCCGACCTTTTGGTGTACCATGTTCTACACTTATGGCAAACAATGCTAAGGCGCCGGACTTTACCAACCAAACGGCGCCAGGGTTGTCAAGTAACAACGGCTCATTGCTTTTAAAGGAATAAACTTCACCATAATCATTTATATCTATATTATGTTTATGTTCTGCCAGCATCCTTAATATCTCCTTTTCACTCTGATATGCAAGCGGCACCTGTATATCTACAGAACATCAACAAGCGCTACTGTTTACTAATATTTCTGGCGAGCAATAACATATGCAGCGAGAGGAAAAGCGAAATCCGAAAATGTATTACAGCTATTTTTGGGTAAATAAACCACATTGTTACCTCTCTCCTACAAGGATACCGCTGGCGATTCGGGGGTGGCGCCCATTATTTCGTAAAAACCGACG
>NZ_JBXXZH010000212.1:0-16358 GCF_059640475.1 Calothrix sp. CBUCES-K 9914 | reverse complement strand
TTGTATACTTCCATCGCGCGCGGGACATGTGGACCGTGACCTAAAATTAAATCGGCGCCTGCATCTACCATACTACGAGCAAATAGTATGGAGTTACCTCGGTTTTCTCCATAAAAATATTCGGTTGCGTTAGGAACGTTAAGTGCATCGCTTCCTTCGGCGCCAACGTGCATTGATATAATGACTATCTTGGCTTTTTGTCTTGCTTGGTTTACAAGTGCTTTGGCTTTTTGAATATCTTGAACTGTATTACAGTACTCGTAAAAACAAAATCCTATCCAAGCAACAGGAATGTTTTTAACCTTTGTGTAGAGAATCTGATTTTTGGTGCCTACCGTTTTCACACCAGCAGCATTTAAGCTGTTAACTGTATCAGAAAATCCTTTTGCACCAAAGTCCATCGCGTGGTTATTTGCAACACTCATCACATCAAAACCAACTTGCGAAAATAGAGTTGCATATTCTGGAGGAGAGCGGAAAGCAAACACCGCTCCTTTAGTTGTATCTTTGGTACTGTACGGATGGTTCGTTAAAGTACTTTCGTAGTTACCAAACAAAATATCTGAATTTTTCAGCTTGTTTCTAACTGGTTTTGGAAAAAGCTGGTTAGGATTTCTAGGAAGACGATAATCTGGGAAATTTGTTCCAGCGACAATATCTCCCACAGCTTTGATTGTTATATACTTTTGTTCTACTTTATCTGATGATTTTATGTTGCTGTTTATGTTAGTACCATCAGAGAGAGAAAAAGATGAGGTTAAGAGTGAAATAACAGCTAAACCTGTAAAGTGAATCAAATAATTTTGTTTAAATAAAGTCATAGATATACGCAGCTATAGCCAAGCTTCCCAATAGTCTCTAATTGTTTAAACACCCGTAATTTATTATTTTCCGGAATAATCAATGTAGAGACTATACATGTACAGTCTCCATGATTGTATTTATAAAATATTGCAATACGGTTGAGTGAAGATACGTATTCTATTTACTATGATTATAGAATAATACAGGAACTCTAAATTATTTAAAAAAATCTCATTATCTGTACGGTGGGCACTGCCCACCTTACTAGTAATATCATGTTTGGTTGTGGAGACTGTACATGTATAGTCTCTACATTTGAACGGATGAAAAATATAGACGGTGCAGTTGGCATTTCGGCGCCACTTCCGAATCGTAGCTATGTACTAAACCAAGACTATGCAGTTTGAATTTGATTAAGTTTGGTAATTTTACGTAGCTAGATGCAGTTGCAACCTGTTTCATTGCAGCTAATAACTCTGGTTGCTCAGTCAGAATAAGTAACTGGCGCCGTAAATAATCTTTATAAATTCCTGTATCTGTTGCGGCTGTTTGTAAAACTTGCGGTAAGTCAACATCACCACACGCTATATAAAAGAACCAAGCTTCTTAATTTCCTCGTAGCATCGTGTTTCTACAGGAGGACGGTTGATGGTATTTGAAGTCGCTTTTATTAAGGGAAAAAAAAGATATATTCAAAGCCCCCTAACTTGGGTAGTAGCAGTTTCATCTGAGAGTACATAAGTTTCGTATTGCTGCTGTTCAACTGTAATAGCTGGCATAATACTATTGACCAAAAAACGGATAACACTAAGGTCTCATAAAATGGTCAATTAAAATTTTCTTATATATTAGCAGGCTTTCTATGCCTGCTCCACAAGACAATAAGCAGCTTGGAAATGGTTTGAGTATGCTTGTAATAGAGGTGAAAGTATTACTAACGTTCATGTTAATAATTTTGAACTATACGGTTAAAAACGTTAAAATTTAAGCTTCTGCGAGATAATAACAAACAGATGTACTCCGAAGGAGGCAGATACACAAATGGCACCAGAAACCGCTGTAACTGAACAAACTGTAGAGGTTTTGCAAGAATCTGTGGACTGGCAACCACCCATGCCACCCACGGATTTGATATTTGACGACGGGGAACCCTTAGAAAGCAATCGCCATCGCATCGCCATGAACACCCTAATTCGATCATTGTTGCAGCTTTGGGCTGACCGCAATGATTTCTTCGCAGGGGGTAATATGTTTGTTTATTACAGCAGCACACAAGAAATGAATCGAGAGTTTAGAGGTCCTGATTTCTTCGTGACGCTTGACATTGACGGCACAAAAGAGCGTCAAGGTTGGGTGGTATGGCAAGAAAACGGGCGCTATCCAGATGTAATTGTCGAGTTGCTTTCTCAAACAACTGCAAAAGTAGATAAGGGTAAAAAGAAAGATATTTACGAAAAAGTTTTTCGTACACGTAACTACTTTATTTATGACCCGTTTGACACCAACTCACTTCAAGGATGGCGTTTGAATGCTTCTTTGAAATATGAACTAATTACACCTGATAGTCGAGGTTGGTTATGGAGCGAAGCTTTAGGACTATGGCTTGGCACACACCAAGGTACTATCGACCGAGAAACTGCTGACTGGCTACGCTTTTATGATGAAACTGGTAATTTAGTACTTTTATCAGAAGAAGCAGAAAAACAGCGCGCGGATGCTGAAACTCAAAGAGCAGAGGCTGAAGCTCAAAGAGCCGAGGCTGAACGTCAGCGTGCGGAACGTCTTGCTGCAAGATTACGGGAGCTTGGAGAAGATGTTTAGCTTTATAACTTAATCAAAATCCACCTAACCCTCTTCTCAAAGACTTTAGATGGAGCGAGAGTTAACAACCTGACAACAGGTAATTTGTTGCCAAATTATTCTCAGCAGTCGTTAATGGTGTAAGTCAAAGTACATAATCTGACGGGAAGCAGAGTACCCCAAAGTTTGCTGGAAGGAGTAAACCCTCCAGCAAATTCTCTCATGATAATGCATCCGGCGTTGCCTTAACTACTAATTCTATAGGTGTAGGAAGTTGCTGTTTGTGTTCCATCGGCATTTTACTCCAAGAGTAAAATACTTGGCTCCAAAGGCTGAACACTTCCCATACAGTGTGAGCATATATCCTAATCTATATATTGTTTTTTGTGTAGTTTCAGACGCGCGCAACGTTGAACTAAGAAGTCTTCTCGACTGTCAATCCTATTTCCTGCCCGTAGGATAGTTCAAGAGTATGACCATCTGGGTCTCGCACGAAAGCCCAATATCCAATCGGATACCCAGAATCTTTTTGTTCCTGAAGCAGAACTCCTTCCTGTCGTGCCCTATTACACAAAGCGTCCATATATTCACGACTCTTGCAACCAACCCCAAGATGTGCAAGGGGAGATAAAACGGGATGTACTGAATCTGTTTGAATGAGAACGATTACAAACGGACGGGTGAGGTCAGAAAGCCATGCAACAGCAACCCCAGCTTCTGCATCAATGCGACGATGAATAACCTGCATTTCAGCGTAGATAGAGTAGAATTCGACACTTCGCTCAACATCTGCGACGGGGAGCGCTATGTGAGTAAGTCCAGTATCAATCATTGCAGCATACCTCGCAACGGGATCAGGTCTCTTACCGTAGATAACGCAATTATATTGTTTGTTTGCAACCGGAGAGAGTTAAAAAATATAACTTTATAAACTTTCTATGGCTTCAAGCTGCCGTTGATACAACCTGCTCCTGTCAACACTATAACAACACATAAGCTAGCTTGGGTTCCTGAACTTAATTCTCTGGGCAAGTGATAATACATCCTTTTGGCCATATTGATAACAAATCCTCTCGCACCCAACCAGCTGCATTACTGGGGAATTTGACGCGATACCAACGAGATTTTCCATACTCTTTGTATGATTCCTCAACCGTTACCAAATCTCCAGAAAGTCCGTAATGCAAGATTTTACTCTGTAAGCTAGGCGCCGAGCGCACATTAACTTTGTCCCCACGATTTCCCGTTAACGTTGCATAACGCTTACTACTTGGCTTGAATGATACTAAATTGCTACGTATCCATCCATCTGGTGTTCCTTCGACTTCTGGTCGCACATAATACCAGTAATTGCCATCATTTCCCACTGTAATGTTTAAAACCTCTACATTACTGCCTGGTGATAATACTTCCAGTACGTTTGCCGTCAAAGAGGCGCCTGTTCGCAGATTGCTATCGGTAGTCAAAGTTGCCGGACGTGCCATACTAGGTAACTCCGCAGCTATCAATGTCCCAAAACTCAATAATGCCACCGACAACTTTGTCACTAAACCCATAACTTTTCCACTCATACAGTTAATAAATTGAGAATAAAATATAACTTAAGCCAGTTTTGCTTAAGTGTAAATACAGTGGCTATTGAAGATTTTCCGGAATTGCGAATTTAGTTTGAACAGTTTATTGCTGGCGCCTATAAAGATGAAGGACAGGCTAGAAGCCTATCCTACCGGGAAATACAATTTTGTAGTGAACTATGCTACAGTATTAACACACAAGATTAATGACTCTATGATTTTCCCACCCTGGTAAGCTCCTAGACAATTATTCAGCAAGCTATTCGCTTTACTTTTAAGGCGAAGATTTTGCTCATGGATCCCCCCTCCTTTGAACCAACGTTGTCTTTCATGAATGCGTTGGTATCAAATTTTGAGGATGGGAGAATTACAATATGCCATTCAATGGTAATAACAGAACTACTAGGAATGTAATTTTATTAACCTTCATTTTCCTAGTTATAGAATTATTAGACGAACTTGTTGATGGAGTGCGTGGCGCTGCATGGCCTTTAATTCGTAATGACTTGCATCTTTCTTATATACAAGTCGGGATGTTACTTACAATACCGAATACTATCAGTAGCTTTATAGAACCAATTCTCGGAATATTGGGAGATATTGGTTTTAGGCGCCAGCTTATCTTGAGTGGAGGTATAACTTTTGCTATTGCTTTGCTGATGGTTTCTTTTAGCCAGAACTTTCCACTGTTACTAGCAGCATTTATATTGTTTTATCCAGCTTCGGGCGCCTTTGTAAGTCTTGCCCAAGCGACTTTAATGGATATTGAACCTACACGACACGAGCAAAATATGGCACGTTGGACATTGGCTGGTTCTGTTGGAAATGTGATTGGACCTTTGATTTTGAGTTGTGCTGTAGCATTACATCAAAGTTGGCGAAGTGCGTTTTTAGTATTAGCAGTATTGACACTGTTAACATTGGGGGTGTTGTGGAATTCAATTACAACTTTGCCCGCATCCGAACAAGTTAATCAAACAACGCATAATTTTAATTCAGGGATACGCAATGCTCTTGAAGCTTTAAAGCAGTTTAAAGTCCTACGTTGGTTAACTTTGCTACAATTTTCTGATTTAATGTTGGATGTTCTACGTGGCTTTTTAGCACTATAGGTGTTGGTGGCGCCACTCGAATTTTGGTTGCTAGCATCCGTAGTGTAGATGATATTGTATTGCTTGCAACTCACGGATTGGATACATTTACGTTTTCGCCCCTCATAGCGGAGGCCTTTTTTGAGGTAACAGCGACAAATCAAGCTGCTACTGACTTTGAGCAAGCTGCTTTCAGGATGCTCCCGCCAAATTAATGCAGGAAGAGAGAATAAGGCACTAACTAAAATCCTACCTTTAATTTTGGGGTGTAGAAAAAACGAACCGCAAAGGACGCAAAGGACGCTAAGAAAGAATTAAGAAGAAAGAACACACCAAAACCATTGACACGAACCACTAGTTCGCTCTCAAACGGGGGCTATTAATTACCCTAGCCATTCTGGATTCTTCGCGGTACTGTCAAACTGGTTCGTTGTCTTAAATAACTCATATTGACCTTTTGATGACGCAGTGCGCGTTCTATTGAGCAGGTCTGTTACCTGTTTCTGGCTCATTGGCGCAAAGGTGCGGACTGCCTCGAATGCTTGCTCCAAAATATTCATACTCTCAATGCCAGTAATAACCGTTGAGGTAGGCAGGTTCATCGCGTAATGAAGGCACTCAATAGGTTTAACGGTATTGCTCTTAAGAATGGTTTGGTCGCCCATCGATTTCATTCCCAGTACCCCAATTTGATTCTTAACCAAAATAGGGAGAACCTGCTTCTCAAAGCTTCTAAAATGTGCGTCCATAACATTTAGCGGCATCTGCACAGCGTCGAAACGGAAGTTATTTTGAGCAGCAACTTCTAGCATCCTAAGATGAACTAATGGGTCTTTATGCCCAGTAAAACCAATGTAACGAATTTTACCTGCCTTCTGTGCTGCGATTACCGCTTCCATTGAGCCACCTGGAGAGAAGATGCGGTCGGGATCTTCCATGCGTATAACTTCATGATGTTGCATTAGGTCGATGTGGTCAGTTTGCAAGCGTCTGAGTGACTCGTCAATCTGCTTTGCTGCTGCCTCTTTGGTACGACCATCAATCTTCGTCATCAGAAAAACCTTTTTTCGGTATCCACCCTGTAAAGCTTTACCCATTCGGATTTCGCTACCCCCATTGTGGTAATCCCATGAGTTATCCATGAAATTGATACCGCGATCTATTGCCATGTGAATAAGCCGAATTGCTTCAAGCTCATCCTTTGGTCGCCCGATGTGATGTCCCCCTAACCCAATAACAGAGATTTTTTCTCCAGTACGCCCCAGATTTCTGTATAACATTTCTCCTTTTTTGATCTGGGCGCCGTCCTTCGGTTGATTTTGAGCCAATACTGGTTTGAGAAGCTCAGACGAACCCGCTAGTCCTGCTGCAATTAAACCCGACGTAGAAACAACTCTTAATAAATCTCGCCTGCCGATATCCATAAAAGCTCCGAACAAACCTCGCTTGCTTTTATAACGTTGCATTTCCACAGGCTTTATTACATCTAACTATTGAAATATAAGCGTAGTTGTCCTTGATAGATATAGCCTTTTTACCTGTGAAGGGAAATTTAAATGTTATCCGATATATCTGAGCGAGTCAAGATTTGGCTATCAAGGCTCAAGAAACACTGGGTAACTGTCTAGGTTTTGTGCGTCAAACGTTCGATGGTCTTATTGAGATAGGGCAAGAATTACAACTAATTTATGAATGCTGTATCGCATCGTGTTCAAATGGTAAGAAGGTTTTCAAGCAATGGCTCGACAGTAAAAACTTTGGCGCCTCTAGCTATATTGCCAAAAGTGCGATGCAGCTATATAACTGGTTTAAAAATTTAAATCCAAGAATACAACGATTAATCCGTGAGAACGTCCAAGATTGGAAGGTTTCAGCATTACGTCATTTAAAACATTTGACCGATGAATTGCTCGAAGTTGTAGTGACTTCAGGTAAAAAGACTGCTGCACAAGTCAAAGCAATTTCCGGTAGAGTTTGTCAAACACAAGCTCCTAAAAAGATTACCCCAGAAGCAAACCACTCGATAGAAAATTCTACCGACACAAAAATGTTTACTGCTGCTGAAGTCGAAATTATAAAGGCAGAAGCAATTAAACAGTACAAGAGCGAGAAAGCAGAAGAAGAACAAGGAAAATTTGTAGAAATACGGGATGCTGCACTTTTATCAGCTAAAAAAGAAATCATTGCTTATGAGCAACACATACAAAACATGGCATTAAAGGTATCTAACCTAACTGAGCAATTGAACGCTAAAGAACGTGAAATTAAACTAAACACCGCGTTTTGCTCTTCTGTCATCTTTATTACATAGAGATAATTGGAAATTGGGCTTGCGTGTAACATCAAAAAATACTGAGACTGTGTGTGTAGAGACGCGATTAATCGCGTCTCTACGTATCTCTGTGGTAAAAAGAATTAAGTGACTGCACAGGCAGGGATGCCTGTGCTACGGTTGTTACCTGTGATGTTATGGCAAGTTTGATAAAAATCGTGCTAGCTTATGTGCTGATGTAGTCTTTATATTAGAACAGGTAGAAATTTGATTCGGCACTGCACTTAATGGATAACCACTTATTACAAGAGCAAGGTCTAACGGAGGAAGAAGCTCAAAAGCGTCGTGCAGAAGGTCTTGGCAACAATGTGTTTCTGCAAACGAGCCGTTCGTACCGCCAGATTATAAACGAGAATGTATTTAATTTTATTAATATCGTTTTCTTCGCGATTAGCGCTGTAATGATTGTACTACGGCGTTATAGCGATGCCTTTCTTGTCGTAGTAATTATTTTAAGCGGTGTTATTATCGCTGTTTGTCAGGAAATATGGGCAAAGCGTAAGTTAGACGAAATTGCTTTACTCAACCGTCCTAAGACTACTGTAATCCGTGAAGGTAATAAACATGACATCAACCCCGCAGATATTGTTCAAGGAGATATTATTGTCCTTGCTGCTGGCGATCAAATTTTGGTTGACGGTGTTGTTGTTGGTGATGGTCGTATCGATGTTGATGAGTCTTTGTTAACAGGTGAATCAGATTTGATATCTAAAGTCACTGGGGATGCTGTTTTCTCTGGTACTATTTGCGTTAACGGCGCCGCTTATTTTGAAGCTGTGAAAGTAGGCGCCGAAACCGTAGCATATAAACTGATGACAGGAGCGCGCGCGTTTCGTCACGTTTACACACCGCTACAGCAAGAAATTAATTTAATTATTCGCATATTATTACTGCTAGCCTGCTATTTATGGATTTTAGTCGGTATTAGCTTTACCAGTCGCTCTTATTCTTTAGCTGATATTGTTCAACATGCTGCAGTTGTCGCTGGTTTAGTTCCAAGTGGCTTACTAATCGCGATTACTTTGGCTTATGGTACAGCGGCAGTTAGAATGTTAGGACAAGATGTATTAATTCAACAAGCAAATGCAGTAGAATCACTTAGCCATGTCAACGTACTTTGTTTAGATAAAACAGGTACATTAACAAGTAATCAAATAGAGTTACAGCGAGTTTTGCCGATTGGTATTTACGAAACTGAACTGAGGCAAAAATTAGGAGATTATGTAGCCAATACAACGGCGCCTAATCGTACCAGTGAGGCAATTGAGTCATCTTGCAGCAGTAAAAAACGTTCTACTTTATCAGAAATACCTTTTTCTAGCGCGCGTAAGTGGAGTGCTATCTGTTTCGACGATTCTCCAAACCCTGGTACTTATATTTTAGGGGCGCCGGAAATATTAGCCGCATCATTATCACTACCAGAATCAATAAATAATTACATCCAAGAAAGTTTTGACCAAGGGTTACGAGTACTATTGTTCGCATATACTCAAAATCTTGATGTAATTAACCCAGAACCAGAAAAAATAGCTTTGCCAAGCGAACTTACACCTCTGGGTGTTATCGTCTTTAGTGACAAACTACGTCCCCAAGCAGCTGAAACACTACATTCATTCAATAAAGCAGGTATAAAACTCAAAATTATTTCTGGAGACAATCCAGATACAGTAGCAGCGCTAGCCAAACAAGCTGGGTTGAGTGAAGATATTAATGTGATATCAGGCTTAGAGTTAGCCCAAATGGATGATGCACAATTTGGTGCTGCTTCCGAGTTTTGCACTGTCTTTGGTCGTATTACCCCTGAGCAAAAAGCCAAACTTGTACAAATACTACGTCTACAAGGTAATTATGTTGCCATGATTGGTGATGGTGTCAACGACGTTCTCTCTCTCAAACAAGCTTCTTTGGCAATATCAATGGAAAGTGGGTCAAAAGCAACTCGTAGCGTTGCCGATATTATTTTGCTCAAAGATTCATTTTCCGCACTCCCGTTTGCTTTCTTAGAAGGTCAAAGAATTCGTAACGGTATTCGTGACTCGCTAGCATTATTTATAGTTCGGGTATTTTGTGTCGCACTGCTAATTTTCTCTACAGGTATGGTAGCCAATAGCTTCCCACTAGTAAATAAACACAGCGCACTATTAGCAATGTTTGGAGTCGGTTTACCAACAGCAGTATTTCCTATTTGGGCAAAACCGGGAGAAACAACAAAACACAGCAGCATGGTTCGTTCGTTAATGCATTTTACAATTCCTGCCACATTAACAATGACACTAGTTGCACTGCTGGTTTTCTTACTTTATCTCGTGAGAGCAGTTTTAGATTTACCACCAGGTCAAGACATTAATGACGTTGACTATACACTTCCACGTACAGCTTTAGTAAGTACTTTGGTTTTGTGTCATTTATTTCTACTTCCTTTCCTCAAACCTCCAGCAAGAATTTGGGTTGCCGCCGAACCTTTAAGTAATGATTGGCGTTATACTATTGCTGCATCGATACTATTTGTAATATACATGATAGTGTTGACGCTGCCACCATTACGTCAATTCTTTGAACTAGCAGTACTAACCTGGCAAGATTGTTTATTTTTAGTTTTAGTTGCATTCGAGTGGTGTTTTATACTGAGAGCAGTATGGCGTTCTAAATTTTTCAACCGTTTTCTAGGAGTCGATTTAAGTTAACCGGGTGAGTTATGAAAGAAGAATCAAAA
Source organism: Calothrix sp. CBUCES-K 9914 (assembly GCF_059640475.1). Lineage (NCBI taxonomy): Bacteria > Bacillati > Cyanobacteriota > Cyanophyceae > Nostocales > Calotrichaceae > Calothrix > Calothrix sp. CBUCES-K 9914. The sequence goes on along the minus strand of NZ_JBXXZH010000212.1, from coordinate 6,044 downwards.
GATGTCATGCATGATAACCCGGTACGAATATGGGAATTACTTTTAATTCTGCTTGGAGCATTTGGGTTAGTCGGTACTGCTTTAGTTGGAGTAGCAAACAAAACGCTGACTAATGTACTAACTCCAGCTAGAGCAGAAGCAATAGCTCAAAGCTTATTCGAGTATCAAATACCGGGTGGTTCTAAAGGAGTCGCAGGTTTAAATTTCGGCGCCAAAAATATTGCTATCATCACAAGTAAGAATAATCCACCGGACGTGACACTCTTCGTAAGTAAAGTACCCGAAGTACAAACACCGGATGAAGACTCAGTAAATCTTGGTGATACACTTCAGGAAATCTTTCAAGGTGATTTTATTCCAACCGAGTTCATAAAAGAGAATAATCAACTGTGCGGTAAAGCTGTAGAAGTTGTGATTCAAAATGGTAAACAGATATTTGATGAAAAAACTCCACCAGTTCCCGCTATTCGTTATCTCGCAAAAATTACAGAAAACGGTGTCGAAAGAAACGTCAGTATCATTACCAACGGAGAAAATGCCCAAGACAAAGCAGCAAAAGTCTTTAACTCCTTACGATGTCGCTTTGAACCATAAGATAGAGTGCTGAGTGCTGAGTGCTGAGTGAGTTTTACGACTCTTAACTTTTAACTCAGCACTCAGCACTTTCTACTCATTCTTGATGAGGGGTGTTTACCCTCTTCACATGCTCAATATCTAAAACGTAATATTTATACTCTATAAAAAAAATCAGCATTTAAAAGCTAACGTGCGCTCTGACATCCATCTAGTTAGCAAAGCAAAATCAATATATACCAGCACTTTCAAGAATACCCGACTCAGTTTTGGTCAATAACTAAGTATCTATACTTAGAATTGTTTACCAAATCTTAACCTAAGTTTACTGAAATTTTAACTTCAAAGCTGTTAACTTATTACTAATTCACTTTTTGCTGCAACATTTGAACCCCCGCGCGCTCCCGAAATTTACGGGTGTGTCGGGGGATTATTTTTTGGGGAAGAGGTAAAAACCTGAAGTTTGTTTTATATTTTTGTTTTCCCCAAAATACAGTGCCTTGTAGTTATGAACAGCGACACAAGTCTTTTTGATACCATTAAATCGTTTTTAATTACGGAAGTTGATAAAAATGCTAATGCTATCGATAGTGATGAGTTAGAACTTTTTCGCACGTTGCAAAAACTGGGAAACTTAGATTTACTCGCGCTGCGTTTACCTCGTTCTTGGGGTGGAAGGGAGGTCTCTGAAGTTGAGTATGGTGAGTTTCAGGAACTTGTTGCCCGTTATAGTGGCGCCTTAGCTTTTTTACAAACTCAGCATCAAAGTGCTGTAGGGATGTTAGTGAGCAGTACGTCGAGGAAGTTACAAGAAAAGTATTTGCCGCGTGTGGGTAGGGGTGAGGTTTTATTAGGTGTGGGTTTTTCACAGTTACGACGCGCGGGTAAACCTTTAATTACTGCTATAAGCGTTGAGGGTGGATATGTTTTAAATGGGGTGGTTCCTTGGGTGACGGGGTGGGGTGTTTTTCACGAGTTTATTGTGGCTGCGACGTTGGATGATGGAAGTGCTTTGTTTGGTATGGCGCCTTTTATGGAAGAGAGTGAACCACAAAGGCACAAAGGACACAAAGAAAGAGAAGAAGAGGGATTTATTCGTTTTGGTGCAGTTGCGGATTTGGCTGCTATGCCATCTACTAATACTGTGGAGGTTGTTTTTAGTAATTGGTTTTTACCATCGGAATGTGTGGTGTTTATTAAGCCTCCTGGTTGGATTCATAAACAAGATGAAAGTAATGTTTTAAAGTCTACTTTTTTAGCTACTGGGTGCGCGCTTGCTGGTTTGGATATTATTGAAGCAGAGGCACACAAGAAAAATCTTCCGTTTATTACAAATGCTTATGTTTCGTTACAGAATGAGTTGAATAATTGTCGTGCTGCTATTCGCAATGCTTTGGTTGGTGAAGATATTGGTTTTGCACAAAAGTTAGATTTACGCACGTGGGCAATTGAATTAACTACGCGCGTTGCTCATGCTGCCGTTACCGTTTCTAGCGGCGCCGCTAATTATAAGTATCATAATGCCCAACGTGTCTATAGAGAAGCGCTAGTAGTGACTGTTACTGGACAGACGCGCGCGATCATGGCAGCAACTTTAGAAAAATTAACACAAACAAGACATGTAGCACAGGCATCTTGCCTGTGTAGTAATAAAGTAAATTTGTGTAGTAATAATCAAACGGACAGGCAAGATGCCTATCCTACGGGACAAAATAATATAATTCATCTAAGTCATGTTATTGATAGCAATATTCCACAGTGGCAAGATGACCCACCTGTGAAATTTACAAAAGTCGCTGAAATTGAAACACACGGTTATTTTTTACGCGAGTTAACAATTGGAGAACACAGCGCTACTCACATCAATGCTCCAATTAGTTTTTACCAAGACGGCGCCAGTATTGACCAAATTAAACCAGAGTCTTTAGTTGTTTCAGCAGTTGTAATTGATATCAGTATGCAAGCGAAAATAAACCCTGATTATACACTCAATGTTACTGATATCTATGCTTGGGAACAACAGCACGGTGAAATATCTAACGACTGCCTTGTGCTATTGAATACGGGATGGTCAGAAAAATGGCATGATGCTGGCGCCTTTATGGCTGTTGACGCAAACGTAAGGATGCATTTTCCTGGTTTTGGTGCCGAAGCGACAAAGTTCTTACTTAGAGAGCGTCAAATAGCGGGAGTAGGAATTGATACACATGGCGTTGATGGTGGTCTTGATACGACGTTTACTATTAATCGGATGGTTTTAGAACAACCTCGTATTGTTTTAGAAAATTTGACAAACTTAGATAAATTACCACCGCGCGGATTTAAGATTGTGGTGGTGGTGCCTTTATTATTGCATAAAGGTTCAGGTTCTCCAGTTGGAGTTCTTGCATTACTACCATAAAAAAGCTGTCTTGGTCGAAGCGCCAGTGTTTATGTACTAAATGCAATCATTTTCACGCGCGTTATAAGGTTGCCGTTTTTTCACTGCATAAGTTGATTTATGCCACACCTAATTAAACGTGTAGAAGAAGAAATTACTTCTTGTAAAAGAAACTTTACGTTTATCATTAGGAAAAAATCATGAACGCTCTTGAATTACAACAGTTAAAAGAAGAAATCACACAAAAAATGATTGATGGCTTACAAAATCAGAATTTTGACAAGCTTCTTGAGAAATATGATGTATTAAGTCAAGCCAAGCTGAAGTTTCAGTTTTCTCTTGACGTTGAGACACTTGAATCAAGCAATGTTAAAGATATTCCAAACGAAGACGAAATGCTATGTACATGGGGGTGGTGCATACCTTGTCCAGCAGACCCTAATCTAACTGGGTGCCGTTGTTGTTCTTAATTTAATTTTATACAATAACATTGCTTTTCCGACGTTATAACTACAATTGCATTTAAATTTCGATTTGATGTAGCCTATTTACTATAGTGCTACATTTTTTGTGGGTAAGTATGTTGTTGAGTCAATTTAAACGATTCGGAATTGGCATTGTAATTACATGTTGTTTTACTAACAATGCTGTTGCCCAAATCAAGCCCGATACAACTTTACCAATTAATTCTAATGTTACAGAATTCTCAAATACTACAGTAATTAGGAGTGGAACCCAAGCTGGGAGCAATCTTTTTCATAGCTTTGAACAATTTTCTGTACTCAATGGACAAACTGCTTATTTTGCAAACTCTACAGATATTCAAAACATTATTAGTCGAGTCACAGGTAAACAAGCATCTAATATTGATGGAACTATTCGCACTAGTGGCGCCGCTAATCTGTTTTTTATTAATCCAAATGGTATTATTTTTGGTAATAATGCTTCATTAAATATTGGTGGTTCGTTTCTAGCAAGTACTGCCAGCAGCCTTAAGTTTGCTGATGGTACAATTTATAGTGCAACACTTCCTCACTCCCTACCATTACTTACTGTTAGCACTCCAACAGGGTTGCAATTTGGAACTACTGCTTCACCTATTCGCGTCACATCTCAAGGTAGTATGGACGATGTAAATATTCTCACTGGTGCCCCTGTTGGTTTAAAAGTGCCGGACGGCAAAACTTTATCACTTATTAGTGGTAATTTGGTACTTGAAGGTGGACATTTAACAGCACCTGGAGGAAAAATCGAGCTAATAAGTGTTGCAGGTAATAGTTCAGTTAATTTAAATTCCACATCCCAAGTCTGGACTTTAGATAATTCTAATGCCCAAAATTTGCAAGATATTAAATTACAACAGAGAAATGTTGATGCTGAAGGAGTTAGTTCGATTGTAGATACTAGTAGTAACAATGGTAGTGGTAGTATTTATGTACAAGGTCGGATTGTGGAATTAAGCGGTAGGTTAGTAAGCTTACAAGCTCTAAATGCAGGCTCTATAGATGGTCAAGGAATAACTATTAACGCACAAAAATTAATTGTACGTAATGGTGCCCAAATATCTACTTCTACTCTTGGCGCAGGTGCTGCGGGAGATATACAAGCAAATATCTCCGACTCTGTAGAATTAAGTGACAATTCAAAGTTGTATTTGAATGATAAGACTTTATATACTAGCTTATCTAGCACAACTTATGCAAGTGGAAGAGCAGGCAATATCACAATTAATACTAAAAATTTGTCTATTCAAGGGGCACAGATATCTACAGGGTCTGAAGGAATAAAATTACTATCATTAAATCAATATATACCAGCTACAGGAGCAGGTGGAGATTTGACTATAAATGCTTTGAACTCGGTAGAAATAATCGGAAAAACAGATAATAATTCTAATATAGGTTTATTTGCTGGAACTCTAGGTTCCGGTTCTTCTGGAAGCTTGAAATTGACTACTGGAACATTAATTATTCGTTCGGGTGGGGCAGTAACTGTCAGTAGCAAAATTCCATTTGCTCCAATAGATATTAGAGGTACTACTAAATTAGGTGCTGCAGGCAATCTGAATGTACAAGCTGACAACATTGTTCTAGATAATCAGGCAAACATTGTATCACAAACAGACTTAGGTCGCGGTGGAAATATTAATTTACAGGTACGTGACTTATTACTAATGCGTAGAGGTAGTCAAATATCAGCATCGGCAGGTAAGTTAGAGACTCCTGGCGATGGTGGCAATATTACTATTGATATCCCTACTGGTTTTATTGTGGCGCCACCTTTAGAAAAAAATGATATTACTGCCAATGCTTATAGTGGTAGGGGTGGCAAAGTTGAAATTAATGCGGTTAGTCTTTTTGGTATTGTGCCCCTTAGTCGAGAAGAATTAGCCAAACAATTAGGAATTAACGATACAAACCCAAGTTTACTTGACCCTGATTCGCTATCAATAAGTGCTATCACGGCTATTTCCCAGGAAAACCCAACATTGAATGGCGTTGTAAATATTAATACTATAGATAATAATATTAACCGCATACCTATTAATTTACCAACCCAGTTAGTTGAGCAGAAAGTTGTTACTAGGTGTAGACCTGATGTAGAAACAGGTCAAAGCCAATTTATAATTACCGGACGTGGTGGTTTACCTGCTAGCCCTTTTAACCTAATTACAACTAATGCTACTTTAGAACGTGATTGGATTTCAATTAATAGAAGTAATGCTAAACACCCTGGAGATTTTCCACCACTACGCGCGCTCGGAGTAAACGTAGATTCAAAGCACGGTTATCCTTCGAGAATTGTGGAAGCGCAAAGTTTGGTGCGTTCTTCTAAAGGTGATTTATACTTGGTTGCTAAAATACCTGTAATGACGAATTATACCCCCTCTGGAGAATGCAGTGTTCCAAATTAGCTGTTCAGATTCCCAACCACGTAGAGACAAGGGTTTAATCGCGTCTCTACCACCAATTTATTATGGTTTTTAATCATAACCGGGTATGAACGCTAGTAAATAATATTACATAAAGTAATACATACGCAATATATACTTTAGTATAATTCTTTCAAGATTACGAAAAATAGTATACTG